>NZ_JBSGVQ010000031.1:0-93339 GCF_053608525.1 Nocardia sp. NPDC055029 | reverse complement strand
AACTCCGTGGTGGCACGCTCGGTGACCAACGCTACCGCCGCCGACAGCAGCGCCGCGCGGGTGCGTCGCACTCGGGGATCGAGCGACGCGGAGGTGTCGACATCGTGCAACGGATCACTCATACACACGATAATGCACAACTGTGCACAAAATTACAAGTGTTACTTATCGGTGCGCGAAGGCGTTCCAAGGAAGCGTCGATCGGGTGGCGCCCGCGGGACATTCGCTGAGCGGTTGCGACCGCTTGGTGTCCGACTCATCGCCATCGCGGCCGCGACCGTTGCCAGCGCGGTCGTGTGCAGCACGGCCTGGGAAGCGTTGCCAACGATGCTGACGCCGGGGACGAAGTCGCTGAGCAGACCGGGATCGACCAAGCCGGAATTGCGTGCTCGAGTACTGCGAACCGACGAGATGACAATCCCTGCCGGTCGCATGATGGGTCGGCGCTGATCGCCCGGGTTTGGACCTGCATTCGATGCCGCTCTAATTCACGCCGTGAGTCAGGCCGACGTCCCGTCACAACCGGTCGTGACAGGTCTCCGGCTCCTGAGGTCCTGCACCTGAGGGCGGCGCCGTGCGGCCACTTCCGCATCTGTGGGTATTGCCCGCCATTGCCCGGAGCGCAGCATCGTGCGTATGGCCGATGGAGTGTGGTGTGCGAGTGAGGAGTGTTGGTTCGCGGTGCGGTGCTGCCGACGATCTAACGAACATGGTTGGAACTGGCAGGAAGCTGTGGGCGGAGTCAGGTTGGTGCTGGGTGTGTTTGGGGTCCAGGTATAGGTCCAGTGCGAAGTATCCGATGTGCTTTCCGATTGCGATGGACACTGAGAATCTGAACCGACAGACTGGTCGGCCCGCGACGTTCACGATGTAGAACTTGCCTGGAACTCATTGGCGTGGTCGGTATCTGCCGGGCGGAACACGGGCTGCAGGATGAGGTCCGTACCGGGGCTGACGACGTCTACGCGGACCAACGCGACAGTGTTCGCGCAGCCGTCGAGGGCTTTGGTCAAATTTCCATCTGGCTGCCGCGGCCACCGCCAACGAGTATCTCGCCTGGCTGCTGCTGCACGGGCACCCCGTCGGGGGTCATGGGGACTATAGCGTCGGCGTCAGTTTCTATAAAGTTCTATAAAGATGCGTATCGTTTCGATCATGAAATTCCAGTCCGTCTATCGAGAATCAAGCGGACTCGCCATTCCGTCTACGGCTTCTGCCGTGGCAGTTGCAGGTCGAGGATGGAGCTGGTGTTTCCTGGTCCAGCGTGGGCCGATTAGAGCCTTCTGCCTATCGCCGGCGAGTGACTGCTCGGGGGTCGGTACGACACGAATCGAACCGCTAGTGATTCGTGGCTGATCACGTACCGACGCCACGCTGAACCAGATCGCGCCTCGGACGGGCAGCGTCGAGCTACGCCGAGGCTTTTTCGTAAGCGGCGATTACATCTGCCGAAATGCGTCCGCGGGCCGATACTGGGTACCCGTTCTCGTTTGCCCAGGCGCGGATGCTGGTCACGTCGTTGCGGCGGGTGCGGGTGGCTGCCGCAACGTTTGCGTCGGGCCTATGCCGGGAGTTGGACTTGACTCGCCCAGTGCGTCGGGCGAAGGGAGTCCAGTGTGCGAACTCGTCACGCAGCTTGGTCGCGTTGGCGTCGGACAGGTCGATCTCGTACGCCACGCCGTCGAGTTCGAACGCCACGGTGCCGTCGGCCGCAGAGGCTCCATCGAAATCATCGACAAGGGTGACAACGACCTTTTTTGCCATGGGGATCCTGTTCATTCGCTTTTTTGGGGGTTGCCTTCGCATCGTACTGGCCCGCCGGGTGACGCGAATTCTGCGGCTATGTGGCGTGCTGGCACCGACCAGCGCCGGTGATCGACTACGTCAGCCTGAAGGTGAAGTTGGGTATGCAGGTCCGCGTGTCCGCATCTGGTGCTCTGTTTCCCGGTATAGGCGACATGTGCCAGCAAGCAGTGTTGCGTCGAACGGACGTTGCGGGTCGCCGGACTTGCTGGAATGTGGGGCGAGCCCCGCCCAGGGGCGGTTGGCACTCACAACTGGGACTGCTAGGGACTCCTTAGCGATCACAAGCTGTTGCAGGGCCCACCCGGTTCAGCCGACCCATGATCGCTACACCCGTGAGCCGACCGAGCTGAGCTCCGCAGGTCGCTCATCGCACCGGAAGCGCACGGCAAGTGCGTCTCACCGAACGCATGTGCCCGTCGCCGTGCGACCTATCGGCGAGGCGTGTTGCACCAGGCCTCACTATGCATCGGCGGACCGTGATTGACCGAGGCTTCGCCGAGCTGCTGTTCGCGTGCGGGGTCGAAGCGGCTGACCACGGCCAGCGTGAGATCGACCAGCCTGGGTCGGATGCCCGAAAGGCGATTCGGAAGGTCGCACGCACCCGCGCGGACATCGTCAGGTCGAAACTTTCTGTGCCTGACTGATTCCGAATAGCAGGAGGCACGGTCTGCGCACAGTGCTGGCCGTGATCGCGGGCCAGGTCACGATGGCTGCCAGATGCTGGCATGCTCGACCTCGGTGGCAATCGGCAGGGCCTGCAGGTACTGGTTCTCGGGGGTCACCCAGGCCGCCGGCAGCGTTGGATCGAGACGGCGAGCGGTGGCATGAAGGATCAGGCCTTCGCAGCGGGTGGCCACATGTAGGAAGGCCAAGATCGTGGCGGCAGTGTCCAGCCAGCCGGCGATCGTGATTGTCTGTGCTGTGAACCCCTGCGCAGTAATGGCACCCGCGACTTGCGGGTCCGGATTGTAGACAGGCGCCATCGGCAGGAGCGTCGATGGCCAGGCCGTCCAGGATCACCTGCAGCGAAGCCAACATGTGGTGTCGACGGGATAGTGCATGGTGCCTCCTTCGGGGGGATTGTGCCAGGAGACGACGGAGGCTGAAGGTGCTCATGGCGGAACAACGACGCGACATCCTGGCCACCGAGTGGCGTCGGCGCGGCTCACAGATGCGAGCAAGGAAGGTTCCCCCGCTGACCGCCCCGCACCGATCGCGTTGGCCGCGGAACCAGCGGACCCACAACTAAGTCCCAACAAATTCGCAGGACGTCGTCGTTGTCGGTCGTTGCGCAGAGTTGTCGAGAACGCGCATATGCCTAGGTCAGGCTATGATTTCGGTGACTCTCTGGTAGTCCAGAGTCGCATCTGGTAGTCGAGTCGCTCGGCTCTGTGGGGGTCAGGGGTTCGAGTCCCCTTAGCTCCACAGAAATAACAGGTCAGGCCCGGTCATCGACCGGGCCTGACCTGTTTTGTTGGATAAGGCCCCAATTTTTTAGCCCTGCTTTCCCGGAGCCTTTCTCGTACTCCGATCGGGAACTCCTAGGATCGGGCCGAGCAGCATCAGGAGCACCACGCCTCTCCGACGTGAAAGGTTGTGACCATGGGCAGCCCGGTAGCCGATACCTCGGATCGTGAGCTGGCGCCGGTCGTGGTCGGTGTCGACGGGCACAGTGATCCGGCGGTGAGCTGGGCCGCCCGCGCCGCTGTGGCTCGGCGGCGTCCGCTCCGTCTGCTGTGCGCTCTCGAAATCAGCTCCGTGCAGTCGGTTTTCGGGCGTTTCGACCTGTTCACGCCGTCGCTGCCGGACACCGTCCGCGCGCAGGGCGCGGAACGTCTCCAGAATGCGCGTCGATTGGTCGGCATGATCGATCCCGACCTGGCGGTAGCGGTCGAACTCACCGAGGAAGAGGCCGCCGACGCGCTCGTCGCGCGATCGGGCGGCGCCCATCTCACGGTGATCGGTGCCGGGCGTGGGGGAAATCGGCTGGGTTCCACGCTGCTCGCGGTGACCGCGCACGCGGCGGGCACCGTCGTCGTGGTGCGCGGCGATGCCGACGCGCGTGCCGGCCTGCCGGTCGTGGTCGGGGTGGACGGTAGCGATCTCAGCCGGGCCGCCGCGGCAGCGGCCTTCGCCGAGGCCGCGCTGCGTGGCGTGCCCTTGGTCGCCGTCCACACCTGGGACGACCTGCGTTTCGAGAAGGCGGCCGCCCTGCCGGATCCGGTCGACGATGCCGAAGCGATCGCGGAATCGCACCGGCTGCTGACCGAGGTGCTCGCGCCGGGCCGGGCCGAACACCCCGCGGTCGAGGTCGAGCCGCAGGTCTATCGCTACAGCCCGGCCCATCATCTCCTCGAATTGTCCGCCGAGGCGCAGCTGGTGGTCACCGGAAGCCGAGGGCGCGGTGGTTTCCGGGGCCTGCTGCTGGGGTCGACGAGTAATGCGCTGGTCCAGCACGCGCAGTGCCCGGTCATGGTCGTCCATCGCGGGACAGGGAACTGAACGTCCAGGACGACCTACTGGAAGATCATCGCCGAGTATTTCTTGGTTGTTCGGCGACTATCCAGCGACCATATTTCGAGTCGGGAAATTGAGGTGGGCGTCTCGAATCTCGAGTGTTCACCCGGGCTGAATCGGGAGAATCGGTACATACCTGACATGCCGGATCGGAGTGTCCGGCATTCATGGCAACCACTTGGTAACGACTCGGGCCTCTGCGGTTCGAACGCGGGCATGGTCTGGAGATACTGGTGATTCGACGATCTGTGCACCTGAAAGCGACACTATCTAGGAGTCCGCGTGCTGCACACCGATGTCCCCACCCGCCGTGAGATCGCTGTACTCGCCTCGATGACCGCACCCTGGTCGGTGTCGATCTACACACCGACCGAGGTCGATCCCGCCGAACCGGACGTCAGTCGCGTTGCCTTTTCCAACCAGGTGCGTGACGCGCTCGAGCGGGTCACGGCGGCCGGGGAGCGGGCGGCGCTGTCGGAGGAATTCGACGACCTGCTCGACGATCCCGAGTTCTGGCGGTATCAGTCGCGCACGCTCGTCGTGCTGGCCACGCCTGAGCGGATCCGGATCTACCGGTTGCCGAATCGGCTGCCTGCGTCCACCACGGTCGCTGACCGATTCCTGCTCAAGCCGCTGCTGCGCACGGTCACATTTCCACAGTCGGCCTATGTCCTCGCCCTGTCGGAGGGCGCCGCCCGGTTGGTCCATGTCGATGCCGAGGGCCCCGCGGTCGACATCACCCCACGCGATCTGCCGAACAGCGCCTCCGACCATGCCAAGAAGGCCTCGCTGGGGGATCGTGCTCCGAAGGGGCGGGTCCAGGGATACGAGGGTCGAAAGATGCGGGTACGGCAGTACGCGCGCGCCGTGGACCAGCAATTGCGGACCATGCTGACCGGCCGTGATGTCCCGTTGGTGCTGGCCGCGACGGAGCCAACCGATTCGCTGTTCCGGTCGGTGAACAGCTATCCCGATCTACTCGACGAGAGCCTGGCGGGCAATCCCGAGCATCTCGGCCCGGACGAGCTCGCCGCTCAGACGAGGCCGATCCTGGACTGCTATTACGCCGGCCAACTCTCCGACCTGAGGACGCTGTTCGACAAGCGGATGTCGGAGGGCCGGGCGCTGGCCGATATCGCCGACATCGCCCGCGCGGCGACGTTCGGCATCGTCGGCACCCTCTTCGTCGACATCGAGACCGCGATACCGGGCACGCTGGCCACCGACGACGGTGCGGTCGAGTTCGGTTCCGACGCCGAAGGTCTCGATGTGCTCGACGAGATCGCGCGCCGGGTGCTCCTCACGGACGGCCGGGTGCTCGCGGTACGCGGCCCGGAAGTGCCCGGTGGCGGGCCGGCCGCGGCGATCTTGCGCTACCCGATGTGAGAGCGGTCGGTAGCTCCACCTGTTTCCGTAGGTCGGTTCATTCCCGTGGGTCGGGTGCGTTCTCGGGTCCATCGAGATGGAATCGTCGGCGAACGTCGGGGCGGGTGAGCAGTTTCTCGGGATACCCGGGGCCGGGCCTGGGGGTGACATCTTGCGCGTCGAGTGGTTGACGGCAGTGTCCGCACACGACTTCGGCGACGCTGTCGTGCCCGCACGGTTCGTGACGGAAGACCAGCGGCGGACCTGCCTGGTCGGACAGCCAGCGGTCACCCCAGCGGGTCATGGCGGCCATGACACCGTAGAAGTCGAGTCCGGACTCGG
The DNA here is from genome assembly GCF_053608525.1 of Nocardia sp. NPDC055029. NCBI lineage: Bacteria > Bacillati > Actinomycetota > Actinomycetes > Mycobacteriales > Nocardiaceae > Nocardia > Nocardia sp. NPDC055029. The sequence continues at coordinate 87,309 of NZ_JBSGVQ010000031.1, read as the reverse complement.
TCAGGACGTACTCGTATCGCACGGGCTGGGTGTCGTACACGCGTTTGTCGAGCAGTCCTTCGTCGACCAGTCGGCGTAGCCGTTCGGCGAGTGTGTTGCGGGCGATCCCGAGCTCTTGCTGGAAGTCGTCGAAACGGCGGAAGCCGTAGAACGCTTCGCGCAGCACCAGCGGGGTCCACCAGTCGCCAAGTAGGTCGATCGTGCGCGCGTAGGAGCATGGCCAGTTCGCGAAGGATGTTCGCTTCATTTATCCAGGGTAGCGGATCTATCAACAAGACTCAGCAGGTCAAATGGGTCCGATGACTATTGCCAAGTGAGTCTAGTTACGCAACTATGGAGGTCGAGCGTGACTGGAAGGATGTGTGATGGAGTGGACCGGGCAGGTGTATGCGGATGTGCCGATCGTGGCCGACAAGGTTTATATCGACGCGTCGCCGCAGGTGGTGTGGGACTTGGTGACTGATATTCACCTGATGCCACGGCTGAGCGATGAGGTGCGCGAAGTCGCGTGGCTCGACGGTGCGTCGGGTCCGGCGCCGGGGCATCGGTTCGTGGGTCGCAACGTCCACGAGTCGCTCGGAAGCTGGGAGACGACGTGCACGGTCATCGAATGCGAGCAGCGGGCCCGGTTCGCCTGGGCGGTCGGTGAGCCCGACTACCCGTCCTCGGTGTGGCGTTTCACCCTGCTGTCCGCGGGGCAGGGGACGGTGCTCGAGCAGCAGGGGCAGATGGGCCCGGCACCGTCGGGGTTGAGTTACGCGATCGAGGCGATGCCGGACAAGGAGCAGAAGATCGTCTTCGTGCGGTTGCGCGAATTCGAGGCCGGGATCAAGCGGAATCTCGCGACCATCAAGCAGCTCGCCGAACAGGGGAAATGATGCGTACCGCGACGACCGTCGAAGGTTCTGCCGGAAACTGGCGCGACATCGCCGACTTCATCGTCGAGGCCGAGAAGCTGGGGCTGGACATGTGCTGGGTGGCCGAGGCGTGGGGGAGTGATGCCCCGTCACCCCTGGGCTATCTCGCCGCACGCACGGACCGGATCTTGCTCGGCTCCGGGATCATTCAGCTGGGTACTCGGTCCCCGGTCCTGATCGCCCAGACCGCGATGACCCTGGCGCAGCTGTCGGAAGGCCGGTTCCTGCTCGGCCTTGGCGCCTCGGGTCCGCAGGTCATGGAGGGATTGCACGGCGTCTCGTTCGCGCACCCGCTGGCCCGGATGCGGGAGACCGTCGCGATCGTTCGACAGGTCTTCGCCGGAGAGAAAGTGTCCTTCACGGGTAAGGAATTCTCTATCCCGCTGCCTGATGGGGAGGGCCGGCCTATGCGGGTGGGATTGGCTCCGGTCTCGGTGCCGATCTATCTGGCGACTCTGTCGCCGAAGATGCTGGAGCTGACCGGAGAGATCGCCGACGGCTGGCTGGGTACGAGCTTCGTGCCCGAGGGCGCCGACGCGGCCTACTTCTCGCACCTGGACAAGGGATTGGAGCGGTCCGGTCGCAGCCGTGCGCAACTCGACATCTGCCAAGGTGCGGAGGTCAACATCGTTGCCGACGAGGAGGATCTGCCTCGCGTGATCGGCAGTCGCAAAGCTGAACTGGCGTTCTCGCTGGCCGGTATGGGCACGAGCACCACCAATTTCTACAACGACGCCTACAGCCGACAGGGGTGGTCCGACGTCGCCGCTGAGGTGCAACAGCGTTGGCGGAGTGGCGATCGCGCCGGCGCCGCAGGGGTGATCCCCGACGAGATGGTCCTGGCGACCACGCTCATCGGTACCCGCGAGATGGTGCGGAGCCGGCTCGCTACCTGGCAGGCCGCGGGAGTCGACACCGTCCGCCTGTATCCAGCGGGGAATACCATCGCCGCCCGCCTGGACAATCTCGCTGAAGGTCTGGACCTGGTTCACAACCTGGTTCCCTGATCGCCCTCCCCGGCCTGGTCGGCGACCGCCCACACTCTTGAGCATTGCTCGACATTTTGTTGAGCAATGCTTAGTAATCCGTTAGTCTCGGGGTCGCGACCGAACGTTGCACCATCGAGAGCCAGCGCAGGAGACTTCCATGCCGACCACCCGAATCAACGGGATCGAACTCGCCTACACCGACACCGGAGTCCCGCCCGGTCGACCGGACGCTGCCACCGTCGTGTTCGGACACGGCTTGCTTTTCAGTGGCTGGATGTTCCGGCCTCAGATCGCTGTCCTGCGGGAGCGATACCGTTGTGTCGCAGTGGACTTCCGTGGACACGGCGACACTCCGGCCACCCGCTCCGACTACGACATGGACACCCTGACCGCCGACGTCACGGAGTTGATCGAGCACCTCGATGTCGGCCCGGTGCACTATGTCGGCCTATCGATGGGCGGGTTCGTCGGACAGCGAATCGCGGCACGCCATGGGCAGCTCCTGCGATCGTTGACGCTGCTGGATACCAGCGGTGACGTCGAGGACCCAGACCGAGTCGGCAGATACAAACTCCTCGCCCTGATCTACCGCCTCATCGGCATGGCCCCGGTCCGCAATCAAGCCGTGTCCTTGTTGTTCGGGCCCACATTCCGTGCCTCCACGGCGAGCAAGCCGGTGATCGAGGAATGGGCTCGCCGGGTGCGCGGGTACGAACGCGCGGGCATCTATCGCGCCATCCTCGCGGTGGCCGAGCGTTCCAGCGTGCTGGCCGAGCTCTCCCGGATCACTGTTCCCACGCTCGTCATCGTCGGCGCCGACGATGAGGACACCCCGCCCGAGCAATCCAGGAAGATCACCCGTTCCATCAGAGGTGCGCGACTCGAAGTGGTGCTCGACTGCGGGCATACCAGCACACTCGAGCAACCCGAAGTCATCGCCGCGCTGATCCAGCAGTTCCTCACCGCGTCCGAGAACGACGAGCGCACCTCGGCGTGATCAGACCCGCCGCGCCTGCACCATGGCCGGCGTCCTCGTGCCACGACATGGCCGCACCATCATTCTGAGGAACTCCTGACATGACTGTCGACTTTCCCTTGATCTCCGGCGCCCGGCCGACAACGCCGACGCTGACACGGATCCTGTCCGACGCGGCCGAACCCGCATCCGCCGAGCTGCGCCGACGCGTGCTCGACACTCGCGCCTGGCGCACCGACTACGCCACCCTCCTGGCGAACTTGACCAGCGCCTCGGCCGATACCAGCGCGGTCGCCCTCGCCGTGGCCGCAGCCGGAATCGACTCGGCACGTCACACGATGACCTGGTCGGACGGCTCGAACGAGCGGGTGCTGACCGAGCTCGACCTCGATGCCGACCGCCCACGGCAACCAGATACCGCGGCCGTCCATGGCACAGCTTCACCGATCGTCGAGCTTCGTGTTCCCTACCGCGGTCGCGTCCTGCGCGGAAGTGAACTGCTCGATCAGGTCGATACCTGGGTCGGCGACGGCATCGCCGAACCGTCGTTCGGTGCGGCGATCGCCCGAGTCGTGGCCAACCCTGGCTGGTTGGCGGTCCGGGGCAGACAGATCGTCTTGCTCGGCGCCGGAGCCGAACTGAGCCCGCTGGAACCACTCACCGCATGGGGTGCCGACGTTCTGGCTGTCGACGTGCCGAGCCCCGACCTGTGGGAGCGCATCGTTCGCACCGCACAGTCAGGGGCGGGTTCGGTGCGATGGCCGCTGCGAGCCGATGGCCGAGCCGGCCTGGATCTGGTTCAGGATCTGCGGGAACTCGCCGCATGGTTGACCTCGGAAAGCAACGGCGTTCCACAAGTGCTGAGTATGTACGCCTACGCCGACCGGGGCGCGCACGTCCGGGTCAGCGTGGCCGCCGACCTGCTCGCCACGCACCTGTGTGAGGCCGATCCGCGGACCGCGCTCGCCTACCTCGCCACCCCGACCGATGCCTTCGTCGTCCCCACCGAAGTCGTCCGCGCGGGCAGCAGCGCATGGCGGGAACGCGGACGCAGGCAATACCTGGACTGGATCGCACGGACGGTATCCGGTGGCACGCTGTTCCGTCCCTCCTATACCCGCATGCACGAGGACGGCACCGGGCTCGCCGACGTTCTCGTCCCCCAACAAGGCCCCAGCTACGCGATGGCCAAACGCCTGCAGCGGTGGCGTGGAGTCCTCACCGAAGACGCGGGGCACACTGTCTCGTTCAACGTCGCCCCCGCGTCCTGGACTCGCTCGGTGACACGTAACCGAGCACTCGCCGCGGCGTACCGCGGTGCTCACCACTTCGATGTCGAAGTCTTCGGTCCCGATACCTGCCGAATCCTGATGGCGGCCCTGCTCGTTCACGACCTCCACCACGATCGGTCACCACGACCGCATCCCGAAGCGCTCTTCAGCGACCAAGCCCTGCACGGCGGACTCTGGCGCGCCGCCTACGAACCCAAATCGGCACTCGGCTTCGCTGCCCTCCTCGGCACATTCGGAAATCTCCTCGGGCCAGGGAAATTTCAGGGTTTGTCCAACTGACCTCGGTGGCTCGACAGGGCGCGGGCTACAGGCGCTGTCGAGCCACCCATCTGGTCGTGCTCTACCCTCGCCGGTGATCGTCGCGTCCTCGGGTGGGGACCGAGATCGGGACCGGCATGTGCAGGGCGAGTTGTGCTTCGGTGGTGACGTCGAGCCGAATGGTCGTGATCGGCTTCAGTGATCGCAGGTCATCAGCCATGCGTCCGCGACCGACCCGCAGCTGGGCTCGGCGCGGGAGTGCCGCGCTTCCGGTCGAGAGCACGTTGGTCTGTCCGAGGATCGCATGCCACGCGTGGTCGATCTTGGTGTAGGAGGTGAGCGTCGAGACACGCTCGCCGGAGGGGTATGTGGTCTGGGTCGGCGTGGCGACCGACAGCGAAAGATCGGTTCCACCAGCGCTGTTCGCCACGTGGCCGGTAGCTCGATCGGAGTCGATGTCGACCTCGATGTCGGTGCGCCACTTGGGGAATCCGTAACCGTCGTGTCCGCGCACGTAGGCGATGTCGGTGTTGACCGGTAGGGACACGACGTAGGAATCGAAGTCGTCATTGCCCAGGGCGGCGAGCAGGTCGACGAATCCGAGACGTCGATGCTGCGCTGGTCGCACCGCGATCCCGACGGCGGCTTCGGTGTAGGCGTCGATGTCACAGATGTCGTAGCTGAAGAACATCACCGACACCAGTCCCAGGCCCGGAATCACCTCGAGGGGTGCGAGTTCCGCGGGTAGACGAGAACGAATCGCTCGCGTGGGGGCCAGCATCGTCAGTCGAGCGCTGGACAGCCGATAGTAGAAGTTCGGCGTGCGGGTGGTGCCGATTCGAGAGTCCACCTCGGCCTTGGGTAGCTGGCGGAAGTAGTCCACGCTGTGGACTCGCGGGTCGCGGGCGACCTCATCGAGATCGGTGTTCATCCGATAGCGGTCGTAGAGACCGCCCTCGGGGACCATGACCGTGGCGCCACCCAGGTCGGCAGCGACAGTGTTGCGTTCGGTTGAGGACATCGGCCATCAACTCCTTCTCTCTCTGAGCTTGTTCTCGCGGACTGAGGACGCATCCGACGATGGCCGCACAGACAGGGTACCGCTGTTCTAAGCATTGCTCAATAGCTTCTAGAGCGCTGCTCAATAGGGGTAGTATTCGCCGGATGAGCGCGTCCCCATCGCCACGAGTACGCATGACCGCCGACGAGCGACGTCGGCAACTCATCGGCATCGGTCTGCGCCTGTTGGTGACCCGCCCCATCCATGAACTCGCCATAGACGAAGTGGCTGAGGTCGCGGGCATCTCCCGGGGACTGCTGTTCCACTACTTCCCGACCAAGCGTGACTACTACGTCGCGGTCGTGCGCTCGGCCGGCGATCGACTGCTCGGCCACACCGAGCTTCCCGAAGACGGATCGGCCGAGGAGCGCGCCCGGGTGATCGCGGACGGTTTCGTCAGCTTCATCCGCCGCCGCAAGGCCAACTACCTGGCGCTGGTGCGCGCGGCCAGCGGCGGTGACGACCGGGTGATGGAGGTCTATCAGGAGGTCCGCACGACCTTGACCGACCGGTTCCTCGACGCGGTCGGACGCCCTGACCCCGACGCGATGACCCGATTGGCGGTCCGCGGCTGGCTGGCGATGGCCGAGGAGATGGCCGTGGAAGCCGACGCGGAACTGTCCACCGAGGATCTGGTCACGTTCCTGGTCGAGGACCTGCTGCGGGTGGCCGCGATTCCCGTCACCGACTGACGCCCACCCCGGTATCCGGTCGAAACGCGTAGGCCACTGAGGCGACGACGGCCGCCAGGCTGGGAACCAGGAGGGTGAGCAGACCGATGTGTGACATGGTCCCGGACCCCGCGGTGTGATCCATCGACATCTGATGGTGACCGTGGCTGTGGGCGTCCGCGTTCCCGGATGCGCCCATCGCGGCCTGCATGAACGCCGGGTCGGTGAGGTAGGCGTGCATCACCCATCCGATACCCGACATGAGCGCGGCGCCGGCGGCACCGGCAATCACCGGCGCCAGCGAACGTGGCAGCCGCCGATCGGTACTGCGGATCGCCAGGGCGGTCAGGCAGCCGGGGCCGATGCCCCACCCCAGGACGAACCACACCGCCATCAGTGCGGTCAGCCATCGGCTGTCGGCCATCCCGAGCACATCGGCTCGCCAGAGCGTCAGGTTGACGACGGCCGCGGCGCAGGCCAGACCGACGCAGACCGTGAACCTGTTCCGGGATCTGGGCATCAGGTCACATCCGCAGTCGGTCGAGCATCCGGGATCCGGTCTCTGTGTGCAACAGGTAGGCGCCGAGCACGCCACCGGCGATCGCCGCGGTGTATCCCTTGATCAGGAACAGCGCGGGCATGTCGACCGATCCCCAGTAGTTCAGGCCCACGTTGTGGTCCAAACCCCAGCACAGTGTCTGACACACGCTGTAGGAGGCCGCGGCACCGATCGCGGTCACGATGACCGCCGCGCGGCTCCCGGGTCGAAACCGGGAGCTGGCGAGGTAGACGATCCCACCGACAGCCGCTCCCATCCCGATACCGCACAGGCCCAACGTCCACACCAGCCGCCATACGAGCGGTCCGTTGTGCGGGAACATGATCAATCCGAGCACCAGGAACAAGAACTCGCCCTGGAACCCCAGCGAGATGAAGACCTTGATCGTGCGGATGGCCTGGCGCTCACCCTCTGATATCTCCCGCTGGGCTGCAGTTCTCGCACCGGGCACCGTTGCCATCGCTTGTCTCCTGGGAAATAGACACACCGGGAATCTCCCGGGATCGACGACCCGAGCCGGTACGCGGGTGCCGAAGCACGTTTCGCCGACTCGGGAGATGGAATATGTCATAGAGCATAATTCACGCGAGACGGTTTGGCGATGGTCGGTCCGACTCGGCCGGGGCTCTGTGCGCTATTTGTCCGTGCGAGCGCTTCGACCGCGAGTGAGGAACTTCTGGCTCTCGATCAGCAACTCGAGCTGCCGAGCGACATCATCGAGGGGTTTGCGGCTGCGCTGAGAGCGGCACAAAACGACGGCACCCTCGACCGATGCGATCGACATCGTCGCCAGCTGCTCCGCGTCGTCGGCATGCAGTCCCTCGTTCTCGAAAGCTCGGCGCAGCGGCTCGGACCATCGCGCGAAGATCGCGGCGGTGCTGCCGAACAATTCCTCATCACCGGTCGGGCCGACCGCGACGGCGACCACGGGACATCCCGCCGCGAAATCGCTGTCGCGCAAGATCTTCTGCCACAACTCGACGAAACGGTGCAGGATCTCCGTCGATCCGTCGGCGGCGGCGCGGTCGACGATCGCGCCGATCGCGTCACCGGCGAAACTCAGCGCCTCCGCTACCAGTTGTGTTCTGCCTCCGGGGAAATGGTGGTAGACCGAGCCTCGGGGTGCCCCGCTGCGGGTGAGCACCGCGTCGATCGTGACACCGGCGACTCCCCGTTCACGGAGGACCTCCACCGCACTGTGGATCATGGTTGTCCGGGTGTCCTTCGGTTCCGGCACCACGCCTCCTTCGAGTGACACCGCAAGCGCCGCCGCCAGCTGTTATGTAACTGATCATAAACCAGTGCCGAACCTGAGGATCGCCGCCGATTCACGTCACACCATTGCTCGCCCAAGCCGCAGCGGCCGCACGGATCGCCGGGATCACTGGTCCGCTACGTCGCGGTGAGTGTCGCACTGATCCGGTCGGCGGACATGCGTTGCTCGCCGGGCGTGCGGAGATCGGCACTCACGGCGAAGACGGGGAACCTGTCCGACGGCGGACACGGCTGAAATTGCACCCGCACCGGGCAGCCCCGCATCGCCGGGACTTCCCCTTCGATGGACGTGTAGACCCACGGCCCCTCGTCGAGTTCGACAATGGCGATCGTCAACGGCGCGTCGTTGTGCGTCCCGGTGGCCGTGCGATCCACTACCCGCCAGGACACGATCGAACCGGTGCCTGCGGACGGCAGCCACTCGAGGCTGTCGGACGCGCACGACGAGCAGTCGGCAACCAGCGGCGCGAACAGTTTGTCGCAAGCTGTACAGCGGCGGATCATCAACCTGTCGCAGGCTCTGCCGCGGTTCGCTGGATCGGGTGGGTACATGAAGTCCTCCGTGAGGTGGTACTGACGCTTGCTTCAGCGTCCTCCGTCCGCGGCGTCGCGGGGACGGTCGATATACCTGTTTTTGCGAGGGAAACACGGCGTAACCTGGCGCTGGGGACCCACCGCGACCGAATGCGAGGCATGCCCGATGCAGCCTGCCACCCAGGGCACGCTGGGGAATCTCCCCGCGGAACTGACTCACTTCGTCGGCCGAGGACGTGAGATCGGCGAGGTCAGGGAGTTGTTGTCCGAGTCGCGGCTGGTGACGTTGACCGGGATCGGCGGGGTCGGCAAGACTCGTTTGGCGCTCCGGGTGGCCGAAGAGGTCCGCCGGGCGTTCGACGACGGGGTCTGGCTGGTCGAGTTCGGCAAGGTACGCGAGCCGGAGCTGGTTGCCGGGTCCGTAGCGTCCGCCCTGAAACTGACCGGGCAGACCGCCCAACCCCCGCTGGAACTGATCGTCGAGCACATCGCCTCCCGCCATCTGCTCCTGGTGCTCGACAATTGCGAACACCTGGTGGACGCGATCGCCGCGCTGACCGAATCGCTGCTGCGCGCCGCGCCCCGTCTGCACATCCTCGCGACCAGCCGGGAACCGATCGACATCGGCGGGGAGTCGGTGGTCCCGGTGCCGCCGCTGACAGTTCCCGGGGCGGAGCGATCGCCGAGCCTGCGCAAGCTGTTGCGGTCTGACGCCGTCGCCCTGTTCGTCGACCGCGCGCGGGCCGCCATCCCCGGCTTCGAGCTGACCGAGGACAGCAAGATCGCCGTCGCACGCATCTGCCGTCGGCTCGAGGGCCTGCCGCTGCCCATCGAGCTGACGGCGGCCAGGCTGCGGGCGATGTCGCCGGAGCAGATCCTGCAACGGCTCGACGACCGGTATCGGCTGCTGATCGGTGGCGGTCGCGCGGCGCCGACCCGGCAACAGACCCTGCGTCAGTGCATCGACTGGAGCTACGACCTGCTCACCGACCGCGAGCGTGAGCTGTGGGCGCGCGTGTCGGTGTTCGCGGGCGGCTTCGAGCTGGACGCCGCGGAAGCGATCTGCGGTGCGGGGCTCGAGCCCGGCGACGTCCTCGACCTGGTCGGCTCGCTGGTGGACAAGTCGGTGTTGATCCGGGAGACCTACGGCGGCCGCGTCCGGTACCGGATGCTCGAAACCCTGCGCGAGTACGGCCGGGAACGGTTGCGCGCCTGCGGTGCCGAGCCTGCGTTGCGGCGCCGCCACCGCGACTGGTTCGAACGGCTGGCGCTGCGGGCGTACACCGGATGGATGGGGCCCCGGCAGCTGGAATGGATCGATCGGCTGAACCGCGAACAGCCCAATCTGCGTGAGGCTTTGGAGTTCAGCCTGACCGAGCCCGACGAGGTGGGATCGGCCGAACGGATCGCGGTCGCGCTGTACGAGTTCTGGGTCGCGCGGCAGCGGGTCAGCGAGGCACGCTATTGGCTCGGGCGCGCGCTGGAGCGAACGGGCGGCGCCACGCTGGAACACATCGCGGCACTGAGCGCGGACACGATCCTGGCCGCGATGCAGACCGACCTCCAGTCCGCGTCCGCGCGAATCGAGCAGGCGCGGTCGCTGGCCGGCGGCGACGAGGTGTTCGGCGCCTATGTCAACGGTGCGGATGGATTGCTGTCACTGTTCTCCGGCGACTTCGCCGGCGCGGTGACGCACTGCGAACAGGCGCTGCCGGCGTTCGAAGCCATCGGTGACGTCTTGCATCAGGTGTCTGTCCTGCTGGCGCTCGGCGCCGCCTGCGGTCTGCTGCAGGACACCGACCGCGCCGCGGCGTGCCAGGAGCAGGCGCTGGCGATCACCACCGCGCGTGGCGAGTCGGTCTACCGCTCCTATTCACTGTCACAGCTCGCCTATACGACGGTCGAGCGCGGCGATCTCGAACGTGGGGCCGTGCTCGTGCAGGCGGGTCTGCGACATTCCCGGGCAATCGACGACTGGTCGGTCGTCGCGAGCTGCCTGGCGACCCTGGCCTTCGTCGCGGCCGAGCAGCGTCAGGCGCAGCGGGCCGCGGTGCTGGCAGGCGCCGCCCTGTCGGTCGCCGAATCCGTTGGCAGCCAAGCGGTCATGATTCTCGAGATGTTCGGCCATCGCCATCAGGCGCAGGAGTTCGCCGCGCGTGCGCTCGGACAGCGCGCTTTTGACGCGGCGCTGCGCCGAGGCCGCGAGCTCGCTGTCGAGGAAGCGCTCGCCTACGCACTCGAGGAGGATCCGGCCGCGACAGCGGAGCTGCCCGCCGCGATGGCCGCACTGACCCGCCGCGAAAAGCAGATCGCCGAACTCGTCGCCCAGGGCCTGACCAACCGCGCCATCGCGGAAAAACTCGTCATCTCACAGCGCACGGCAGCGGGCCATGTCGAACACATCCTGAGCAAGCTGCACTTCACCACCCGCGCCCAGGTCGCCGCCTGGGTGGTCACCCAGAATCAGAAGTAGCACGCCTGCCCCGCAGATACCCAGGTCAACCCTGCATGAGCCGAAGCCTGCAATGATGTGCGGTATGCCCGACCAGCATCGTGAACAGCGACTGACCGCTGAAGAGTTCATGGATGGCGCGGCGGACGAGCTGGGTGATATCGAGATCGTCGACGGCCGGGTCGTGCGGGTGATGGCGCAGAGCCCGCTGCACAGCCGGGTGGTTCGGCGACTTGCGGGGTTGCTCGAGGCGGGACGGCGCGACGGCGGCCCGTACATGGTGGTGGATTCCGACATCGCGGCTCGGTTCGCTGATGCCGACTCGACGGCGGCCGATCGGCGGTTGAACATCCGCTACCCCGATATCTGGATCCGCGATTGCGAACCGTACGACGTCAACTCGGTGCGGGACCACCTGTTGCTGGTCGTCGAGGTGACTTCGGAATCGACGATCGATGCCGACATCACCGACAAACGGATCCAGTATGCGGCCGCGGGGATTCCGCGCTACCTCATCGTCAGGCTGGATCAGAAGGAGGAACGGATCGAGGAGATCGAGGAGTACCGCCTCGATTGGTCCGGACGCCGCTACCGTGCGCACACCGTGCACCGCAGGGTTCTCCTCCTCGACGAACCGGTCGAGGTGACCATCCCGTTCGACATTCTCGAGCAAGCCTGACCGCGGCCGGACCGGAAGGTGGCTCGCCCGTGGCATGAGGCGAGTTCGACGCCCGTGATCACTACACTGGGACAGCGTGGACGCGCTATCGGCGCAGCGGGAATTCACCGGCTACGGACTGTCGCACTGGATTGTCCTGGCGATATTCGTGGTGGGCGCGATTCTCATGGTCTGGGTCGGGCGCACGCACCGAAGTGCCGCTGCCGCACGACGATTCAGCCGAGCATTCGGTGTCGTGACGCTGGCGCTCTATGCGGCGATCTACCTCTACACCATGATCCCTCCGACCATCGAGCGGTCCGTCCCACTGCGGCTGACCGATCTTGCCACCGTGGTCGCCGGATACGCATTGTGGTCGCACCGACGCTGGGCGTACGCGCTGACCTACTACTGGTGCCTCACCCTGAGCACACAGGCGCTGATATCACCGGCCCTGGAGAGCCAGGACTTCCCGAGTAAGGAGTTCCTCGCCTTCTGGGCGATCCACCTGGCCGTGGTGTGGGCCGCGATCTATCTCACCTGGGGTATCGGCATGCATCCGGATTGGCGGAGCTATCGAATCGCCGTGGGTGTGACCGCGGTGTGGGCTGCGCTGACATTCGTGTTCAATACGCTGGCCGATACCAACTACGGATTCGTTAACGCGAAACCCGCGACGGCGTCGCTGCTCGATGTACTCGGCCCCTGGCCCTGGTATCTGGGCACCGTGGCCATTCTGCTGATCATCGTATGGGCACTGATGACCTGGCCATGGGTCCGCAACCAGCGACGCAGCCGTAACGAGATGTGAGTTACCGACCGTCCAGCCTCGCGCCGATGAGCTCCTCGAGTTCGGTCATCGACCGCGTGAACGCGGCAGGCAGATCGACCTCGTAGCGGTGCGCCAGGATGAGCACCGACCACAGGCAGTCGGCAAGCTCGTGCTCGAGCGCCGCACGACCTCCCGGCATCGACCGGGTGCCCTCCGCGGCCATCACCAGCTTCGCCAGATCCCCGACATCCCCCATGAAACCGAGCATGAAGTCCTGCCTGTCCCAAATACGACCGCGCTCAGCCAGATTCAATTCGTCGTACAGGTCATGGACGGCGATCGCCCGTCGCTGTAGCTGCTGAAGATCCATCACTCCATCCATACCCGCAACCGCAAGCGCGAGCGACCCTCAGCCACTTGGCCGTTCGCCTCTGCCGCGTCGACAACCGGTGACTCGGCAGAGGCAGGCTCATCTCAGCCCACGTACTGCTCGGCGATCTGCCAGGACAAGGCGCCGATTCCTGCAAGGCGCTGATGTCAGCGAAGCGCGACCTTCGCGCCACGCGAGAACGCGGAGTCGTGCAGTTCGAGGGTGGTTGGTGTCGTGCCTGCGGGCACATCGAAGACGATGACAACGTCGACGGAGTTGCCGGGGTTGATCTCGGAAGCCATTGCCGTTCCGTCGTTCACGTTGATTCCGGCCATCGTGTCGTTCTTGAACTCCCGGCCCCTGTCATCGATCAGCTTCTGATTGTCCGACCAATACGACTGGGCCTTGTTACTGATGTTGGTGACGGTGAGATGCACCTGGATGTACTCCCCCTGCGCGGTCTTCTGCAGGTAGGGGTTGTCACCGATGACCTTGACCGGCGAGTCGACCGCCGTCACGGCGAACTCGAACTTGCCGTCACGCACCGTGGACCCGACGGCGGCGGGTCCGCCTTCTCCGGTAGCTGGTGCGCCCGGCGCCTGCGCACCGGGTGAGGCAGGGCCGGCGGGCGCTGTCGTGAATGTCGTGGCCGCCTTGTCCTTGTCGTCGCTGCTGGACAACGCGGCGACGCAGCCGCCGAACCCGCAGAGCACGAACACGCCGACGATGACGAGGATGATCGCATTCGCGTTGCTCTTCTTCGGCGGCGGCGGATAACCGGGCTGCCGACCGTACGGCGGCTGCGGGTAGGGCTGCTGTGGGTAGGGCGGTGTGGTCAAGGGGTCCTCTCCTGGTCCGCATGGGTGTCCCCCCACGCGGGTGTGTCATCTCCGCCAGCAACCAGGTCGTTACATAGCTCACGACGCGATCACGTTTACTGCGAGGAAATCTGGAAAAGGGCGCCGACCAGCACGCGCTGCCCGCCGGGTCGGCAGCGGCGAGAATGGTGGGGTGCCATCGGATTCTGTGCCCCGCCTGCTCGACGACGTCACGCTGGAGCTGTCGTCGGTGGTCGCGAACAATGCGATGAATCGTGGACGCGGGCTTTCCGGCGTCAACAGCTATGCGCGGGAGCTCGGCTTCGATCCGTATGAACGGCTGGCGGATCGGCTGCGGGGTGATTCCCGGGCCGCGGTCACCTGGATCGATGTGTGTTGTGGGTCGGGCCGTGCTCTGCTCGACGCGGAAGTCCTTTTCGCGCAAACGTTTCCGGATGCCGATTTCACCTTGATCGGCATCGACCTCGTCGACTTCTTTCTCGCACGCCCACGCACCCCGCGCCTGCGGTTGATCACCACATCAGCTACCGCCTGGACACCGGACCGGCCTGCCGACCTGGTCACCTGTGTGCATGGCCTGCACTACATCGGCGACAAACTGGCGGCGGTCTCGGCCATGGCGGGCTGGGTCGCGCAGGGCGGTCTGTTCGCTGCCGACTTCGACATCGACGAGATCCGGCACGGCGACGGCTCGTCGGCAGGGGTCGCCGTCCGCGATGCGCTGCGCACGGGCGGGATGACCTATGACCGGCGCAAGCGGCACCTGCGCGGACAGGGTCCGCGATCGCCGCGCTTCCCCGCGACCTATCTGGGTGCCGACGACACCGCGGGCCCCGGCTACACCGGACAGCCGTCGGTGAGGTCGTATTACGCCTGGTGACGGCGTGTCTCGGGGCGCGATGATCCTAAGGTCAGCGGGCGGTCGAACTCGCCGGTAGCCTGAGCGCGTGAGACCGATGGGGACGGCGCCGGGTACCCCGGCGCGGCCGGGAGTCGCTCTGGCAGCAGTCGTCGCCGTGGTGTTCGTGACCTTCTTGGACACCACCGTGGTCAGTGTTGCGCTCGGCGATATCCGGCGTGAGTTGAGTACCGATGTGACGTTGCTGCAGTGGGTGGTCAACTCCTACACCGTGGTCTTCGCCGGGCTGATGCTGGCAGGCGGGTCGCTCGGTGACCGGTGGGGGCGCAAGCGGGTGATGATCATCGGCCTGGTGATCTTCTGCGCCGGATCGGTGGTGTCCGCGCTCGCGAGCAGCGTCGCGATGCTCATCGCCGGTCGCGCGATCATGGGACTCGGCGCCGCGGCCTCGGAACCGGGGACCCTGTCGGTGCTGCGCCACATCTTCCCCGGCGAGCAGGCGCGGGCCAAGGCGGTCGGGGTGTGGGCGGCGGTGTCCGGACTGGCGCTGGCGGCGGGTCCGGTCCTGGGTGGCGTGCTGGTCCACGCCTACGGGTGGCGCTCGATCTTCTGGTTCAACCTGGTGATCGGGGCGGTGGCGCTCGTCGCCGCGCTGTGGTCGATTCCGGAGAGCTCTGATCCCCGGCAGGAGCCCGTCGACTGGGCAGGCGCGGTGCTCGGCGCGACGGCGTTCGGATCGGTGATCTACGCCGCCACTGTTGGTCAGGATCGGGGATACACCGCACCTTCGGTGCTTGGGCTGTTCGGGCTCGGTGGTGTCGCGCTCGCCGCGTTCGTCGTCGTCGAAAAGCGGGCGCGCGCACCGATGCTCGATTTCCGCTATCTGCGGCTGCGGGCCGTGCGCGGGGCGCTGGTGGTCGCCTTCGCGGTCTACTTCGGCATTTTCTCGATCTTCTTCTTCACCGCGCTGTATCTGCAAGTGATGCAGTCGTATTCGGCGGTGCGGACCGCCGGTGTCTTCGCCCCGATGGCCGTCGCCATCGTGCTCGGGTCCCTCATCGCGGGCTATTGGGTGGCCCGTCGTGGCGCGCGCGTTCCCATGATCCTCGGCTGCGTACTCGGTGCGGGCGGAATTCTGCTGACCCGTCATGCCCTGTCGGGCACCCTGCACGATCCGTGGCTGGCGGCCGCGATGGCGGTGGCCGGGTTCGGCTTCGGGATCGCGGTGGTGCCGTTGACCTCGGCGGTGATGTCGGGGGTCCCGGCGGAGCACTCGGGAATGGCCGCCGCGGTGACCAATACGATGCGCCAGGTCGGTTCGGCGTTCGGTGTCGCGGTGCTCGGTGTCCTGGTGAGCTCGTTCCTCTCCGCGGACCTGCGCGCCAGGATGACCGAGTTGGGTCTGCCGACCTCGCTGCAGCCCGACGCCATCCAGGCCGTGGAACGCGGCCGCATTCCCGAAGGCGTCGACATCGGCCCGTACCTGCAATACCTGTCGAAGGTGAACGAGGTGCTCAACACCGGAAAGGTCGCGTTCCATCACGGGCTGGATGTGGCCCTGCTTGTCTCGGCGGTGATGATCCTCGCCGCAGCGGTGTTCACGGCCCTCGACACCGAACGGCCGAAGGCGGGGACGAAGTAGACCCGAGTTCACCTGGTGGTGGTCTCCATCCGTCATGCTGGTGCCGTGGTAGTTGTCTCGGATGTCGTCCCGGTGCGCGGCAGTGAATATTCGATCTTGTTGCGCCGGATCAGGGCGGCGGGCCTGTTGGACCGGAACCTGCGGTACTACGGGTGGAAGAGCGGGATCACCGCGACGGCGTTCGTCGCCGGGTGGGCGGCGTTCTTCGTCCTCGGCGACTCGTGGTGGCAGCTGGGCGTCGGGGTGTTCCTGGCCGCGGTGTTCTCGCAGATCGCGTTCCTCGGCCACGACGCAGGGCACAAGCAGATCTTCGCGTCCCGGCGGGCCAACTACCTGTACGGCCTGATCGCGGGCAACCTCGCCATCGGCCTGAGCATCGGCTGGTGGACCAGCAATCACAACCGGCACCACGCCCACCCCAACACCGAGGGCGCCGATCCCGATGTGATGGGAATCCTGGCCTTTTCCGGCGACCGTGCCAGGGCGGGCAAGGGGATCCGCCGGCTGATCTTCCGTTACCAGGCGTGGCTGTTCTTCCCGATGCTGTTGCTCGAAGGCGGCAGCCTGCACTACTCGAGTGTCCGGGCGGTGTTCCGCTGGCCCATCCCGAACCGGCTGTGGGAAGGCGCGCTGCTCGCCGCGCACGGTATCGGCTACCTGTCCGCGGTCTTCCTGGTGCTTC
The DNA here is from genome assembly GCF_053608525.1 of Nocardia sp. NPDC055029. Classification (NCBI taxonomy): domain Bacteria; kingdom Bacillati; phylum Actinomycetota; class Actinomycetes; order Mycobacteriales; family Nocardiaceae; genus Nocardia; species Nocardia sp. NPDC055029. The sequence continues at coordinate 70,504 of NZ_JBSGVQ010000031.1, read as the reverse complement.
CGCCCGGAAAAGCGCTGGCGTTCATCGCTGTTCAGCAGGGTCTGTTCGGGCTCTACATGGGCTGCACGTTCGCCCCCAATCACAAGGGGATGGAGGTGCTGCCCGAAGGTGACAACACCGACTTCCTGCGCAGGCAGGTGCTCACCTCACGCAACGTCCGCGGCGGCTTCCTCGTCGACACCGCCCTTGGCGGGTTGAACTACCAGATCGAACACCACCTGTTCCCGTCGATGCCCCGCGCCAATCTGGGCCGGGCCCAGCCGATCGTCGCCGGGTACTGTGCCGAAATCGGTGTGCCGTACTGCGAGACCGGCCTCGTCGAGTCCTACGTCCAAGCGCTGAGTCACCTCGACGAGGTCGGCCGCCAGACCTGGACGCCACCGCAGCTGGTCGACTAGCCACCCGCCCACCTCGCGACACGGACTGTCGTCTTTTCCGGTGTGCGCGTCGTGGTCTCGACTGTGGTGCGGCGGGAGATAATCGCGGCAACGCCCGGTGTGCGCCGGGTCTTTCGGGAGGTGGAGCCATGGTGGCGGTCGCGTTGGTGTTCGTCGGGATCGCCGTGCTGTTGCACGGGTACATCTTCGTCATGGAGTCGTTGCAGTGGACGCGGCCGCGGACGCGGGCGACGTTCGGGATCACGGCGGAGCAGGCCGAAGCGACCCGGGAGATGGCGTTCAACCAGGGGTTCTACAACCTGTTTCTGGCGATTGTCGCGGCGGTGGGTATGGGGTTCACCGCCTTCGGCGATGCCGGGATCGGGGTGGCGCTGGTTCTGGCCGGGGCAGGGTCGATGGTCGCCGCCGGTGTGGTGCTGCTGGTTTCCTCGCCGGACAAGGCGCGGGCCGCGCTGATCCAGTTGGTTCCGCCGCTGATCGGTTGTGTCGTGCTGGTGATCGCCCGGCTCTGATCACCAGCGCGACAGCCGCGCTTGTCTCAGACGAAATCGAAGGCAAGGGGAATCGCGATGACCACCGCCGCGGCCCAGCTGCCGTAGACGGGGAGGTAGTGGGTCTGCCACCGTTCCAGGTCGGCGAATCCCTTTCTGCCGCGCAGGAATCCGATTGCCAGCCGCACCGACCACGCCAGGTTCACCAGGAGCACCACGTTCATGCCGAGCGCGACGACCTTGTTCGGGGTGGAGCCGAATTCGGCGATGCGGGTGAGCATGGCGGCCAGCATGACCACGTCGACGGCGAGGGCGCTGATCACCAGGACCAGCTGGACGCGGTCGAAGAGGCCGGGCGGGGCCAGCGGGTCGCGGGCGGAGATCGAATACAGCAGCAGACCGAGCACCAGGACCAGGATCAGGTCCATCAGGATCAGCAGGGAGCGGTCGACGTCGATCACGCTGCGGGTCGTCGCGAACGCCGCGAGCAGGGCCACCAGCATGACGATGGTGAGCGGCGTGAACACCCGGGTGAGCACCGGTGCGATGTTCTCCACGACATTCTGTTTCGCCTCGACCAGCCAGGCGGCGACGATCACCGCGCCCGCGGCGCCGAACGGCAGCACCCAGTCCTCGATGACCGGTTCGATACGCAGGTCCAGCGTCTCGAACGCGCCGACGGTGAGCCCGATGAGGACACCGCCGCCCAGTGCGAGCAGGGTGAGGTAGACGAACCATTCACCGGTGAACCGGATGAAGTCCATCCGGCGGCGGTCCGAACGCCAGTCCCCGCCGACATAGGCGAGGCCGACGACGAACCACAGCGCGATCGGCGCGTGGATCGCGGCGATGACCTCGGTGGTCCCTTCTGGTTCGAAGGGATAGAGGTTCAGTACCAGCGCGGCGAGCACGAACGGCACGACCAGCGCCGCGGCGGCCTTCACCGTGACCTGCCGTTTCCACGCGAAATAGGCTGCGAGGAAGGGCAGCACGAGCAGGCTGACATTCACGGCGATGGCCGAGTCCCGGAGCCAGGCGAACCCGGCCTTCAGCGACAGCGCCGCGCCGACGGCGAGTGCCAGGGCGACCAGCAGCTCCCGATTGCCTTGCCGCTCGGCGTCTTCGGACTCGGTGGGCAGCAGAACGAGCTGCTTCCACAGCCTTTCGGAATGCTCGCGCGCGAACTCGCGGGAGATCGCGTCGAGACTGCCCATCCGCTTCACCGCGACCAGGAACGCCTCGTCGCCCGCGAGACCCGCGTCCTGCAAGGTCGAGACCTGTTCGCGCAGATGGTCTTCCATCTCGTCCACATCGGCGACCGAGATCGCCCGGTGGCGCTGGACGTAGCCGCGCCACTGCGCGATATGGGTCTGCAACTGCGCCTCGGTGTCCATCACGCCCATCCCTTCGCCACGTTCGGAGGCAGCGTGGCGCTGCGCCACACCTGGTCCAGCGCCTCGGCGACAACGGTCCACTGCGCGCGCCGCTCCGCGAGCGCCGCCCGCCCCGAGTCGGTGATCAGGTAGTGCTTCCGCCGCCGCCCACTGTCGGAAGTCCGCCAGGCCGAGGTCACATGCCCCTGCCGCTCGAGCCGGTGCAGCAGGGGATAGAGCATCCCGTCGGTCCACTGCATCCGCCCGCGCGACAGCGCGTTCACCTGCTCGAGAATCGCGTACCCATACGACTCGCCCTCGGCGAGAATCCCGAGCACCAACGGCGTCGCCGACGCCGCCACCAGGTCTTTGTCGATCCGCATCCGACTCCTATACCTAGAACTACTAGGTCACAACCTAGCAGATCTAGGTATGCCTCGTAGGCTGGCCTCGCGGGCCGATCGCAGGCCGTTGACCAGATGCGGCCGAGGGTGAACGCCCTCCGGCCGAATTCGTTACCGGGGGTGATGATTTCGCACCCTAGGGTGAGGATCGGCGGATTTCGCCTAACAGGGCTGTTCAGGGTCCCGATGGAGTCATCAGTACGCGCGAGGTGGCGCGACGGGGACACGAATCGAGGAATCATGAAGAACGCAGTACGGATGAGTGCGCTGATCGCCATTGCCGCGGCGTCGGTGGCAGGCTGCAGTGGGGAAATCGGTTCGGGGACAACTACATCGACCACGACGGGTAAGGCATCGGCGACCGTCGCTCAGCCGTCGGCCGGTCAGCAGCCGCCCGCCACCCAGGCTCCCGGCGTTACCCAGGCGCCTGATGCCCCGGGCACCGTAGCGCCTGCCCCGGTCACCGAGGCACCCGTGGAAACCTCGGCGCCGGACACCACGGCCCCGAACCCGGCCCCCGCCAACGACATCAGCGGACCGGGCCGCTGCATCGATCCCGCCTCCACCGGCGTGCAGAACGCGCTATCCCGCCTCGGCGGCAGCTGGGTCGCCTCGCAGGCCTCGGCCGACCAGCCGGGCAATTGTGGGCAGTTGCTCTGGGTGCGGGCGGTAGGCGGCAACTCGGCGGGCGCGCCGATCCACATCCTGTTCTTCAGTGACGGAAAGTGGCTGGGCACAGCCACTTCCGAGGCCTACGCCTTCACCTACGTCACCGGTGCCGGCGGCAACGCGGTCACCGTCGACTACAAGTGGCTGGTCGCCGACGAACCGTTCGCCGCACCGCAGGGTGGCCCGGCGACGATCACCTACACCTGGACCGGCTCCAAGCTCACGATGAGTGCGCCGCTGCCGACGGAAGTGACCCAGCCGCACCGCTAGGCGCCCCGGCGGATGCCGACCGTGACTTGGCCGCCGCCGGTCACCGCTCCGGTCGCAGCACCAGGACGGTGATCTCGCTGGGCGCGAAGACCCGCAGCGGCGGGCCCCAGTAGCCGGTGCCGCGGCTGGTGTAGAGCTGGGTGTTGTTCGCGTGCCTGCTCAGGCCCGCGACGACCGGCTGGTCGAGCCGGACCAGGTAGTGGAACGGCCAGATCTGACCGCCGTGGGTGTGCCCGGAGATCTGCAGGGCGACACCGGCCGCGGAGCTGTCGGCGATCTGCTTGGGCTGATGGGCCAGGAGCACGACCGGCAGGTCCGGGTCGGTGCCCGCGAGCGCGGCGGGCAGGTCGGGACCGTGGCCGGGCAGGCCGGTGCCGGTGGGGTCGTCGATACCGGCGACGATCAGCCGGTCACCGTCGCGGTCGACGATCCGGTGCTCGTTGTGCAGTGGCTGCCAGCCGATCGAGGCCATGTGGTCGATCCAGCCCTGCGCGTCGCCGAAGTACTCGTGGTTGCCGGTGATGTAGAACCGGCCGAGCGGTGCCTCGACGCGGGCGAGCGGGTCGACCTGGGCGCTGCGCTTCGCCACCGAACCGTCGGCGAGATCACCGGCGTGGCAGGCGATATCGGGCCGCTGGGCATTGACCACGTCGACCACCCGCTCCGACCACCGCAGCCGGTCGAGCGCGGCGAAGTGGGTGTCGGTGACGACCACGACGCGCAGTCCGTCCAGCCCCTCGGCCAGGCCGCGGATCGCGACGTCGACGGTGCGGACCCGCGGGACCCGGCGCGCCTCGTACACGCCGTAGGCGACCAGCGCGACCGAGACCACCAGCACACCGAGCGCCACGATCCGCGCGGCCTGCCCGCCGTCGACCCCGGCGACCGCCAGTGCGCCCCGGACGAACACACCGATCACCGACCACGAGAACACGACCCACAGCACGCCGAGCATGATGTCGCCGACGATGACCGCCGGATCGGATTGGGCCGGTCCGTGACCGAGGAACATCGCGGCGGGCAGGCACAGGTACCCCAGCACGCAGACCGCGGTGCCGATCCAGAACAGCGGTCCGGTGCCGCCGGAGGGCGCCGCTACCAGCGTCCACCAGGGCAGGGCGAACAGCAGCGCCGGAATCAGCAATATCAACATCAGGCGTACAGCGAATCTCACGGGGTCCCGTCCTGCGCAGGGCCGCCCGAGGGGTCGCGGCCACGACTAGGTCATCCAGCCTAGCGCTGCCGGAACGGCGGGCTCGTTGCCTGGTGGCGCGCTGGCGGGTTGCCTGGTCGCGTGCGGATCGCGACGCTTGTCGCCGGATCGATCGGCTCGTTGCCTGGCAGGCTGCGGACCAGTTGACTGATCGCATGCGGATCGCGCTACTCGCCGCCGCGACTGTCACGGTCGTGCTGGTTGTCGTCGGAATCGTCGCCCTCCGAGACCCCGGGGCCGATGACACCGCCCTCGCGGGGACGACCGAGCAGGTGCTCGAGCACGACGGCCGGACTCGCCATTACCGGGTCTACCGGCCTGTCACGCTCCCGGCGCGACCTCCGCTGGTGGTGGTGCTGCATGGCGGGCTCGGCACCGGCGAGCAGGCGCAGCGCGCGTACGGATGGGATGCCCAGGCCGATGCGGGCGGGTTCGTCGTCGCCTACCCCGACGGCGTAGACCGCGCCTGGAACGCGGGCGGCTGCTGCGGCAATCCAGCCCGCACCGGCGTCGACGACGTGGGGTTCCTGACCGAGATGATCGACGAGCTGGTCCGCACCGTGCCGATCGACCGCGACCGGATCTACCTCACCGGCATGAGCAACGGCGCGATGATGGCGTACTCGATGGCCTGCCGGACCTCGATCGCCGCCGCCGTCGGTGCCGTCGCGGGCACCCAGCTCGGTGACTGCCCGCACCCCTCGCCGACCTCGGTGATCCACCTGCACGGCACCGACGACGAGAACATCCGCTACGACGGTGCGCCCGGCAGCGGCGTCGCCCGGATCGACGGACCGTCGGTGCCGGAGCTGAACGAGTTCTGGCGTGCTGTCGACGATTGCGCCCCGCCGGTATCGACGATCCACGATCGCGTCACGACCCTGCGGGCGAGCTGCCGCGACGGGCGTGCGGTCGACCTGGTCACCGTGGCGGGTGCGGGGCACCGGTGGCCGGGCGCCGAGCTGTCCGCGCTAGAACGGCTCGATCCGGACCGCCCGCCCGACGCACTCGACGCGACCCGGCTGATCTGGGATTTCTTCGCCGCGCACCACCGCTGAAGTGGCACAGGTGAATCCGACCTGCGGCGGCGGCGCGGCGCGGCGGATAGCCTGAGCGCAGTCACGTGGGTGGTCGTGACGCGAAGGAGCAGTGATGGAGTTCGGGCCAGGGGCGAGCCTTGCGGGATACCGCATCGAACGCAGGCTCGGCGGCGGGGGAATGGGCGCGGTCTATCTGGCGCAGCATCCGCGGCTGCCGCGCCGGGACGCGGTGAAAGTCCTCGACGCGCGCCTCGCGGTGGAACCGACCTTCCGGGCGCGATTCGAGCGAGAGGCCGACCTGGCCGCCCGGTTGCGGCACCCGAATGTCGTGCAGATCTTCGACCGTGGCGTCGACGGTGACCGGTTGTGGATCGCGATGCAGTTCGTCGACGGCCTCGACGCGGCGCAGCTGCTGCGCCAGGGCCTGTCGGTGCTGACGCCGGAGCGGGCGGTGCGCATCGTCGCCGAGGCGGCCAAGGGCCTGGACTACGCGCACCGGCAGGGCCTGCTGCATCGCGACATCAAACCGGCGAATCTGCTGATCGCGCGCGCCGAGGACGGCACCGACGAGGTGCTGGTCACCGACTTCGGCATCGCCCGCAGCATGGGCGAGACGACCAGCCTCACCTCGGCGGGCTCGGTGCTCGGCACCCTCGCGTACGCGGCGCCCGAGCAGCTAGAGGGCGATCCGCTCGACGTGCGCACCGATGTGTATGCCCTCGGCGGAACCCTCTACGAGTTGCTCACCGGTTTCGTTCCGTTCCAGCGGGAGAGCCCGGCCGCGTTGATCAGTGCGCACCTGATCGAACCGCCGCCGCGTCCGTCGGCAGGCAATCCGGCGCTGCCGCCTGCCATGGACGCGGTGATCGCGCGCGCCATGGCGAAGAACCCGGACGACCGGTTCGCCAGCTGCGGTGCGCTCGCCGACGCGGCGGTTGCGGCGCTCACCGGCAGTCCGGTGACGGGGGATACCGCTGTGCTGCCGCGAGAAACGCAGGCGTCGCTGCCACGGTTCTCGCCTGACCCCGGATCGCCGTCGGGCGCCTCGCGAACGCGGCGAATCCTGCTCGGAATCGGCGCCGCCGCGGTGGTGGCCGGGGTGACCGCGGTCGCCGTACTGACCGCCAAAGACCGTGCGATGACCGGTAACTCCGGCGGGCCTGCGCCCTCCTCGGCGGCGCAGATCGGTGCGGTGCCGGACAGCCCGACCGCGGCGACGGTCCTGCGCCCTTGGCTCGACGACGTCCTCGCGGGCGATATGAGCGCGCTGATCCGCAAGTGCTGGACCCAGTCGCCCGCCGAGATTCCCCGGATGTACGGCGACGCCGAGCAGATCACCGACGCGGTGCGCCGGCCAGGGGTTCTCGGCCAATTCGGTCCGTACTGGCGCAACGACGTGCTCCAGGTGAGCTTGCGCCCCAGCGAGTTACGGTCCACCTACGGTTGTCCGATCGTCAGCGACCCGGCGGTGACGCGGCTCACCGACGAGCAGGCCCGCTACACCGCCGAGCGCTACCTGAGCCGGGTGGTCGGCTATCCGGTGAACCCGGCCGACGTGGAACCGGATTACCCGCTGCTGTGCACCGGCGCCCAGTTGGGCAGTGCGCTGTCCGGGGTTCGGCGCTTCGACGACAAGGCGCTCACGGTCCGTGGCTCGGCGGGTTCGGCCGTGATTGTCAGTGCGCCGGTGACCAGCGTCGACGGTGCGACGACAGCGGTCGAGCTCACCCTCGACCATGCCGCGAACGGATTCTGTGTCTCCCGCATCGACCACGTCGGCTGAGCGCGCGGCCCGAAGAGAGCTGCGTCACATCGGTTTTCGATATGCCCGCCGGATCGGGGGCGCGCTATGCTGCCCGGCAGGATCCGCCCGCAGGCTGTCGTGTCGCGGTCGGGTGGAGTGGGGAGCGGCGGTGCCGCACAACGGAAAGGTCAGAACTCCGATCATGCTTGGCGTAACTGTGGGAGGGGCGCAGGAGCGCCGACCCAGATCCAGCAGGCTCCGGCGCACCATGGCGGGTGCTGTCGTGACCGCGCTGCTGCCGCTCGGGGCGTCGGTGGCCGCGGTGGGTCCCGCGACGGCCGATGCCGACCCGTCGGCGATCGACTTCCGGGTGGATTCCTCGATGGGCACCATCAACACCCGCATCATCCGGGCGGCCGACGGCAACACCGACCGGGTGGTCTACCTGCTCGACGGTGAGCGCGCCGAGGACGACCTGAACGGCTGGGAGAAGCACACCTCCATCCCGGCGCAGATGGCGAAGTTCAACATCAATGTGGTGATGCCGGTCGGCGGGCAGTCCAGCTTCTACGCCGACTGGGAGCAGCCGAGCAACTTCTTCGGCGTCAACCCCGACGGGTCGGCCCTGCCGAGCGCGGACTCCGGGTCGGCCATCGGCGGCTGGGAAGACACCAACGGCAAGGTCAACACCTATCAGTGGGAAACCTTCATCACCAAGACCCTGCCCGACGCGCTGAAGAGCAGGCTGGGCTTCAGTTCGACCCGCAACGGGGTGGTCGGGCTGTCCAGCGGTGGCAGCGCGGCGCTGTTGATGGCGGCCTACCATCCGGAGCAGTTCACCTACGCGGGTTCGCTGTCGGGCTACCTGCACATGTCGATGCCGGGCATGCGGGAGGCGCTCGGCGCGGCGATGATCGCCAGCGGTGGCTACAACATCGAGGCGATGGCGCCCGCGGGCAGCGAGAAGTGGCGGCGGATGGACCCGTACGGGTTCGCCGAGAAGCTGATCGCCAACAACACCCGCCTCTACATCTCCGCTGGTAGCGCCAAGCCTGCCGACCAGGACCTGTCCTCGATCGACGCGATCACGCAGGGCATGCCGCTCGAGGCGATCGCGCTGGCCAACACCCGCTCGTTCGAAAAGCGAATCACCGCACTGGGATACACGAACATCAGCTACGACTTCCCCGACATCGGCATCCACAACTGGGGCACCTGGGAGCAGGTCGCCATTCGCCTGATGCCCGATATGGCGCGCAATATCGGCAAGCCGTTGCCCGCCGGGGCGCCGCCTGCCGGTGGTGAACCGCCCGCCGGTGCGCCGGGTGGCCAGCCGCCCGCGGGCGGTCAGCCGCCTGCCGGTGAGCCGCCGAAGTAGTCCGTCCCGCACGAGAAACCGCCGTTGCCTCCACGGAGGCAACGGCGGTTTCTGTTTGTCGCGGATCAGCTTGTCCTGATGGGGCTTTCGTTCGTCCAGCCCCACGCGCTGTCTTCGCGGACGGTGATCTCGGCCGGTGGTGCGGCGACCAGGCGGGTGAGGCGCTGAAGTTCGCCCCAGTCCCTGGTCCAGTCGTCGGCGAGGTAGGCCGGGATGGTGCGCGACTGCATGAGCATGCCGGTCCAGCCGAGCGGGCCGCCGCCGGTGTCGCCCTGCCAGGTCTCGGAGACCTGCGCGTTGAGCTTGTCCGGCTGGATCCGCCACAGCGGCATCTCCGCGACACCGGTGCGGTGATCGAACGGGCGCTGGCACGGAAATGCCAGTCCCACATGCCAATCCGCCAGTACGGGATCGGTGCCGCCGACCACCGTGTTCAGCGACGACAGTTTCGGCAGCCGCGGCGGAGTAACCGCGAGCCACTGCATCGGGTCGGGTTCACCGGCCTCGGCGACGAGGCGGACCGCCGTGGTGCCCGCGGGCGCCTGGTTTAGGTCGATCGGCAGGTTGCGCCAGCCCGGTGCGCCGCCGACCGTCGGCGGCGTGGCATCGCCCAGGGGCGTGACGGTTCCGTCGTCCGTGCGCTTGGCGAACTCCACCCGTACCCGCTGACCGGGTAGGCGTGAACCGTCCGGCGCCACGGATTCGATGCGCCCGGCGACGGTCAGGATCAGCACCCGATACGCGGGATCCTGCTGTGCGGCAGCCAGATCCAGTCGGTACCACTGGGTGGTCAACTGCGTGCGCTGCGGTGCGCCGGTGGAGTAGCTGCCGAGTACCGGAGTGCGTTCCGGGACGAGGCCGAAGGGGAGTGCGACCGTGCTGCCGTTGACGCCAGGAGCCGCGCCCGGTCCACCCGGAGCCGATCCGCCTGCGCCACCGGGAACCGATCCGCCGGGGCCGCTCGGTGCTGAGCCGCCAGGCCCACCGCCGCCCGGGCCGGGGCCACCAGGGGCGCCGCCTCCTGGGCCCGCGCCTTCTGGGCCGCCGGGTGCGGGACCTGAACCCGATGGGGGAGCGGATGATTGACCCGGGCCGGGATCGGGCGCGAGGCTGCCGATGCCGTTCGGGGTGAAGCCGGTGTTCTCCGCAGCGAGCCCGTCGGCGACCGTGCCGGTGTACGGCGTGAGGAGCGAGTCGGCGGTATTGGTCTCGACCAGCACGTCATCGGCCATGGCGCACCGATCGCCGGTCAGCGTGCGCAGGTTCGACAGCCCGACCGAATACGCGGGGTACTGCGAGACGGCAGCTGTCGCCAGTGATCCCACGTCGAACAGCACCATCGCGGCGGCGGCCACGCTGAGTGGCGCAACCACAGGGAACCTGAAATGCCTTGTAGCTGTCGAAGTTTCGAGGGGCCGCGAGTTCTCGTCGGTGGTTCGGTAGTACTGCCAGAGGGCGGCGAGCAGGGCCAGGGCGGTGGCGGCGAGGAAGAGGGTGGAGATCTCGATGTCGCCGAGGGTGGGGGCGCGGTCGGGCCAGGGGACGCCGTAACCGGAGACGTACCAGTAGCCGTTGGAGCCGGTGAAGCAGAGGGCCAGCAGGAACAGGACCGCCGCGGCGAACAGGGTACGGAGGTACGGGCGCAGGAAGGCGCGGCTCAGGGCCACCGCCGTGACGGCGGCGAGGGCGCCCGCCAGGCCCGCGTAGACACCGAAGTGGTGGGTCCACTTGGTGGGGGTGAACATCATCAGCAGCAGCGCCATGACGGTGACGGCGAGGAGGCGGGTGACGGGGCCGCGGGCGGTCGCGGGGATGCGGCCGCCGCGGCGCAGGGTCACCAGGATGCCGACGGCCAGGCATCCGAGCATGGCGAGGACGCCGAATCGCCGGGCCAGGGAGCCGTCGGGGTTCACCGACAGCAGGGAATCCCAGCGGGTGCGTTCCTCGAACCAGGACATGTCGGGGCCGACGAGCTGGCGGACCCGGGTGGCCTCCAGCACGGTCGAGAACGTCTGGTCGGCGAAGACGACGATCAGCACCAGGGTGCCCGCGGCCGCGATCGGCGCCAGCAGGGCCGCGTAGCGTAGCGACGTGGGCCCCGAACCTGTTGTGGCACGGGCGATGATCGTCCGGAGGACCGGGCGTGAACCGGCCAGCAGGGCCGCCAGGCAGATCAGTCCCGTCGGCCCCGCAGCCAGGGAGAACGCGGCGATCAGGACCGCGACGGCGGCGGGCAGCAGCCGGCGGGTCGCGATCGCCCGCTCCATCGAGCACCAGGTGAGCAGCGCGCCGACCGCGATCAGCGGTTCCGGGCGCAGACCGTTGTTGTAGGGCAACCAGATCGACAGGAACACCAGGGCCGCGGTCCAGCGCGCCGCGGTACTCGCGGCGACCCGGGAACCCAGGCGCGGCAACACTTCCCGGCTGAGCACCAGCCAGCACACGAGCCCGGCCAGCAGCGCGGGCAGCCGCATCCAAACCCCGGCATCGCTGATCCGGGTCATCTGCGCGAGCACCTCGTACGGCCAGCCGAACGGTGCCTCGGCGACCTGGAACCAGCGGTAGTAGTTGGCCGTATACCCGGCCTCCCGCGACGCCCGCGCCATCGTCAGGATGTAGCCGTCGTCGGAACTGTTCGCGCCGATCACATGCCAGAGGACCAGCGTGCCCGCGACCGTCGCGTCGAGACCGGTGAACCGCCACCAGCGGGCGGGCAGGATCCGCCGGGACCGGCGACCATCACGAATATCGCTGCGATGCAAGCAGATCAGCGCGATCAGTGCGCACAGCACCGCACCGACGATCGCCGCCAGCTTCCACCCGCTCGGACTCGACGAGAACCGCGCATCGATCTCGGCATGCAGACGCGCATCGCCGATCCGCCCCCGATCCAGCTCGGTGTAGACACCCACGATCTGTGGGCGGACATCGACATCCACGGTCGTCCGCATCGGTGATCCGTCGGCCTTGGTCATCCCGGTCAACTCGGCAGTCGTGCTCGTCGCGGTCGACGTGACGGTCAGCGCCGTGCATCGCGCAACCGGCACGTTCTCCGGTGCACCGCCTGATGTTGCGCCACCAGGCGGCGTTTCGGTACCCGGCGGCCGATCGCCTGATGGTGCGCTCGTCGGAGCGGTCGCCCCTGACGGCGGCGCTCCGGCTCCCGGCGGCGTGGACCCTGCCGGTGGGATCGTCGATGGCAGCGCACCCGGCCCGGCCGGTGTCGGCGCTGGAGCGCTGGAAGGCGGCGCGCCAGGTCCCTGCGCTGTGGCGCCTGGCGGAGGCGTCGCGCCCGGCGGCGGTCCCGTCATCGGCCGACCATTGTCAAGCGCGGCATTGCCAGGGGAAGGTGCTCCGGGTGCGGCATCGTCTGAGGACGGCCCGCCTGGATCGCCACCAGGCCGAGGCGCGGCGGATGGTGGAGTCGCACCAGCGGGTGGCGTTGCACCGGAAGGCGGAGCGCTGCGCGAGATGCCGGAAGGCTGGGCGCTGCCGGACGGTTGACCCCCACCCGGCGACGTACCGGGCCCACCACCAGCCGGCGCATCCCCCGGCGCACCCGCGATATCGGCCAGCGACGCACTGAGCAGCAGCCGATCCCGCAGCACGACCGCGAGGGTCCGCCCCGTTTCCGGGCGATCCTCGATTCGTGCCACAAGCCCCTTCGACCCCGCTCGCGGCGCTTGCGGCGGAACCGTCGACAACACCGTCGCGCCGGTCATGTCCCGCAGGGCCGTGCACGGAATGCTCACGTCCAGCGACAGCGGGACGTAGTCCACGAGCGGCGCGCTGAGTTGCATCGACTGCGGCTGCGGCCAATCCAGGCTCGCGCGCTCCTGCTGAACCGGCAGTAACGGCGCCGCCACCGCCAGCGCCACCCCGACGACCCCCGCCACGATCCCGGCCACCTGCACCCGGCCGAAGCCGGAAGAATCTCCACCCACGAACGCTGATGCTAGCCATCACCGCCCGGACGGGGTGGGTCAGCGGGGGCGGCGGAGTTCGGTGACGGCGATGCGGGCGGCTTCGCCGATGGCCGCGTCGACGACGGGCAGGGTCGGGTCGGCGCGGGCGGCGCGGGTGAAAACCGCCACGGCGACCGGGGTTTCGTCCGGGAACTCGATCACCGCGACCTCGTTGCGGATCACACCGATGGTGCCGGTCTTTCCCGCGACGAGGACGCCGCGGTGTGGGAAGGCTGCCGCGATCCGGTGCGGCCAGATCTGGCCGCCCATCACCGTCCGCACGAATTCGGTGCTCGCCGTAGACAACACGGCACCGCACCACAGCAGACGCAGGAACCGGGTCATCTCCTCCGGTGTGGTCGCGCTGGCGTAGGCGGGGTCGTAGGCCGAGACCGTCCAGGCTTCGTCGTTGTCGGCCAGCGCGGCGAAGGCCTCCGCGGTGGTGTGGGTGTCGGTGTCGCGGACCAGGCTGCGGTGCTGGTCGGCGGTGCCGCCGACGATGCGGGTCTCGGTGAGCCCGAGTTCGTCGAGGAGGTCCGTCATCGCGGCGAGGCCGATCTCGCCGAGCAGCACATCGGCGGCGGCATTGTCGGACACCGTCATCATCGAGGTCGCCAGGTCGCGCCGGCTCAGGGTGATCGGATCGCGCAGGGTGGCCAGTCCGGTCGGGCCGGGGGTGCAGTCGGCGGGGTCGACGGTGAGCCGGGCGACCGGGTCGATCCGGCCCTCGTCGACCTGACGGCAGAAGGCCACGAACAGCAGCAGCTTGTACACCGACGCGGTGACCACCCGCTCGCGGCCGCCGACCGACACCTCGGCGGGGGAGTCGTCACAGCGGCGGGCATGCAGCCACCCGGTGCACCCCGCGTCCGCGAAGACGGCCCGGATTCGCTCGGCCGCCGAGCTCATCGCAGCCGTTCCCGGTAGAGCACCCGATCCAGCACGCCTGCCTGTGCGGCGGCATCGGCACGGCGAATGATCCTGACCCGCAAGGCAACCGACTGCGGTGCGAGCGTCAGCCAGGCCACACCGGGTGTCGGCGTCGGTGGGGTGGCGGTGACACCGAAACTCGTGCCCGCGGCGACCGCGGCCAGTACCGCCCGGTCGTCGGGGGCGGTCAGGGTGGTCGCGTCCAGCCCGCGTTCGCGCAGCAGGTCGAGCACGGTGTCGAAGGCGGGTGGATTGGCGGCGCGGGCCGGATGCGCGAAATGCAGACCGGCGAGCATCGGGAAGGTGGGGCGTTCGGCGGTGGTGGTGCGGTGCTCGGCGGGCACGACCAGCCAGCGCGGCAGTTTCACGACCGGCCCTGCATCGATGCCGTCGACCAGCGCGGGATGCTCGATCACCGCGACATCACACACCCCGGCCCGCACCTCCGTCACGAGGTCGACGGTCGGGCCCAGTGCGGTGGAGACCGTGCCGCCGGAAGCACGCAGTGCGGTGACGCACGCGGCGACCAGCCGGTCGGGCAGCGCCGCCGTGGCCGCGAACCGCACGGTCCCGCTGCGCTGGGCGATCCGCTCCGATTCGGCGAGCAGCCGATCGGCGTCGTCGACGAGCAGCCGGGCCCGTGGCAGCAGCTGCCTGCCCGCGGCGGTGAGCATCGCGCCCTGACTGGTGCGGTGGATCAACTCGAGGTCGAGATGCTGTTCCAGCCGCCGCAGACCCTGGGACAGCGGCGGTTGCGTCATCTCGAGCGCGGCTGCCGCCCGCCCGAAGTGGCCCTCGTCGGCGATCGCGACGAAGAACCGGAGATGACGCAGCAGATCCATGTCGGCCATTGAACCAGCGCGCGAACGGCGACCACCCCCGATCGGCCACGGGCGGACCACCGTACTCGACCTTGGCCTGTCGGCGACCTGCGTCGATATCGAAGGCGACTAGGACTCGCGGGTCTCCGGTATTGGCCTCGCCGCCGCCCGCGGTGATCTGGTGCAGTAGTGACTTTCTCCGTGATCAACACCCGCCGCGGGCGCCTCGCCGCCGCCGCGCTGGCGCTGTCCGCCGTCGTCGTCACCGCCTGTTCGAACAGCACCGGTGCCACCACCACCCCCGAGACATCGACGGCCACATCAACATTCGCCGCCTTGGAAATGACCTACGGCGCCCGCCTCGGCCTGTCGGTGGTCGACACCGGCTCCGACCGCACCGTCACCTACCGCGCCGACGAACGCTTCCCGATGGCCTCGACCTTCAAAGGCCTGGCCTGCGGCGGCCTCCTGCAAGCCCACCCGCTGTCGACCGGCTACTTCGACCAGGTGATCCGCTACACCGCCGCCGACATCGTCGTGAACTCCCCGGAGACGGCCAAGCACGTCGACACGGGCATGACCGTCACCGCGCTCTGCGATGCCGCGATCACCCAGTCCGACAACACCGCAGGCAACATGCTGCTCCGATTGCTCGGCGGCCCCGAAGGATTCACCGCCTTTCTGCGCGCCCTCGGCGACACCGTGTCCCGCCTCGACCGCTGGGAACCCGAACTCAACACCGCGATCCCCGGCGACGAACGCGACACCACCACCGCCGCCGCACTGGTCGCCGACTACCGCGCCCTCGTCGTCGGCACCGCACTGCCCGAACCCGAACGTGCCCAGCTCGCCGCGTGGCTGAAAGACAGTGTTACCGGCGCCAAGCGGATCAACGCGGGCCTGCCCGCGGACTGGGTCGTCGGCGACAAGACCGGCACCCCGGCCTACGGTTCGGCGCTAGATGTCGCCGTGGCCTGGCCGCCTGGCCGCGCACCGCTCGTGCTCGCGGTCCTTTCCACCAAGCCGGAACAGAACGCCGAACCGTCCAGCGAACTCGTCGCCGAGGCGGCGAAAGCGGCTGTGGGCGAGCTCAACTGACGCGCCAGCCGGACGCTACCGACCGCGCGCACCGCTCGGGATCGTCACCCGCCGCGACGAACAACGCGGTGAGCAGGGGGATGCCGTAGCCGAGAGCGGCCGGTGGCAGCGGGCCGGTCGCGACCAGGCCCGCCAGCCCGTGCCCGATGGTCCAGCTCTGGGTCGCCAGGTCGAGCGGTTCGACATCGGAGCGGAAACGTCCTGTCGCCCTGGCCGATTCGACCGCGACGACGAGACGTTCCAGGGTGGCATCGGCGGCCGGCGCGTCCTCGAGCGCGAATCCGGCGTCGAACATCACCCGGTACAGATCGGGATCGGCGAGCGCGTTGGCCAGATAGGCACTGCCGAGCGCGGCCAGATCGTGCACCGGGTCGTCGGTGTCGGGCACCTCGGCCAGTCGCGCCGCCAGCCGGGTGAACCCCTCCTGCCGGACGGCGCGCCACAGCCCGTCCATCCCGTCGAAATAGGTATAGACGGCCATCGTCGACACCGCCGTCCCCGCGACGAGTCCACGCAGCGTGACCGGCTGACGTTCACGCAGCAACTGCGCCGCCCGCTCGATCAGCATCGCCCGCACCGCGGGATTCCTCGTCCTGGCCATAGCCTCAGATTACATATCAATGCTATGTTAAAAACCATGGCTGTGGAACTGGTGAATCCGGAGGGGCTGCCCAAGCCCGAGGTATATCGGCAACTGTCGATCGCGACCGGCACGCGGCTCGTCTTCCTGGCAGGCCAGGTCGCCCGCGATGCCGACGGGAACCCGGTCGGCGCCGGTGATTTCGCCGCGCAGGTCGAGCAGGCCTACCTCAATATCGGCACCGCGCTGGCCGAGATCGGCGGCAGCTTCGACGATGTCGCGAAGCTGACCATCTACGTCGTGGACTGGGGCCCCGACAAGTTCCCGCTCCTCGGCGAAGGCGTCGCCCGCGCCGCCGCCAAGCTCGGCGTCGACCCCGTCAAGCCGATCACCCTCCTCGGCGTCGCCGCGCTCGGCGAACCCGACCTCATGGTCGAGGTCGAGGCCACCGCCGTCCTCGCCTGACCGTTCACGGCGCACCCGCGACCAGAACCTCAGCGCCGGACGTGCGATAACGCCCTGGGGCCGTGCCGAATTCACGTTTGAACGCTTTCCCGAAGGCGTATTCGGAGCCGTAGCCGCTGTGCCGGGCCACCGTCGCCAGCGGCCGGTCGGTGTCGCGGAGCAGGCGAGCGGCGACGAGCATGCGCCAGCGGGTGAGATAGGTCAGCGGCGGTTCGCCGACGAGACCGGTGAACCGCCGGGCGAAGGCGGCTCGGCTGAGACCCGCTCGGGCGCCGAGGGATTCGACGGTCCAGCCGTGCGCGGGGTCGTCATGGATGGCGCGCAGTGCTCGGGAGATGTCGGCGTCGGCGACAGCGGCGGCCCACCCCGACGACTCCTTGGTCTCCGCGAGCCAAGCGCGCAGCAGATAGAGCAGCAGCAGATCCAGCAGTGGCGGAATCGCGGCGTCGGCGCCGGGGCGGGGATCGGTGAGTTCGTCGGCGAGCAGGTCGACGGCGGCGCGCAGCGACGGATGGGTGCCGAGCCGGGCCGGAATGTGCACCACCTCGGGCAGTTCCGTCAACAGCGGGTGGGTGCGGTCGGCGGCCAGCTGATAGGAACCGCACAGCAGCGTCGCGGGAGCGCCGGGACCGTCGGCGAACCGGAGGTCGCCGGGTCCGGCCGTCTCGGTGATCCGGCTGTCGAGCTGGTCGAGCAGGTCGTGGGCGACACCGCGCGGCATGAACACCGCATCACCCGCGCCCAGCGCGATCGGCTCCGCATCGGGCCGCGTCAACCAGCACGAGCCCTGCAGAACCACATGGAACCCGGCACCGTCCACGCGCGGATACGCCCGCCCCCACGGCGCGTGGCGAACGAACATGCCGGAGGCGGGACGCCCGGTGCGCGCGGTGGCCAACACGTCGCTGAGCAGATCCATGTCAGAAACCATACTCTGTGAGACGAATGGATATCTGAGTGAGATTCTAGATGATTTTGTGTCTTACTCCGTGCTCATACGCTGAGTTCACGCATTCGATGAGCAAGGAGTACGACATGAAGATCGAGGTCGACGGAGCCGTCACCGAGCCCGCCGTGACGGACAAGCGGACGACGGTGCTCGCACGTCGCGCTGCCCTGCTCATCGCGGGCGCGACGACGTCAGCCCTGGTGGCGTGCGGTGCCGAAACCCCGATGCCGGAGTGGTCGGGTGCGTGGGCGGCCGCGGTCCAGCACCCCGCCACCGCGGTGACGCCGAACTGGTCGGCCGAGGGTTTCGCCGATCAGTCTGTCCGCCAAGTGGTTCGGCTGTCCGACGGTGGATCGCAGGTCAGGGTCCGGTTGTCGAACAGGTATGGCACGGCACCGCTCGCGGTCGCGGGCGCGACGGTTGCCCGGAGTGCGGGCGGCGCGGCCGTGGTCCCGGAGACGGTGAGCCGATTGACCGTCACCGGGGCAGCGGCCTTCGAGATCGCGCCGGGCACAGAGATTTCCAGCGATCTCGTGACCACACCGATCGCGGCGGGGGAAGCGATCACGGTGACGCTGTACTTCGCCGAGCCCACCGGACCCGCCACCCAGCACGCCCAGGCCGCCGCGACGAGCTACCGTGCCACCGGCGACCACACCGCCGCGTCGGACGCCGCGGCTTTCACCGAGTCCTCCCAATCCTGGTACTACCTGGCTGGCATCGATACCGTCCGGCCCGGCCGGGCCCGCGATGTCACTGTCGCCTTCGGTGATTCGATCACCGACGGCTACCGCTCCGGAATCGACGCCGACCAGCGCTACCCCGACCACCTCACCCGTCAGCTCACCGCCGCGGGCCGACCTGGCGCGGTCGTGAACGCGGGGATCAGCGGCAACCGGCTGCTCACCGATTCGACCGTCCTCGGCGACAGCGCGCTCACCCGCTTCCGCCGCGACGTCCTCGAACAGCCGGGAGTGAGCACGGCGGTCATCCTGATCGGCATCAACGACATCGGCCTCGCGGGCCTGGTCGGCCCGGACGGGCAGCTCTCCCCGCAGGTTTCGGCCGAACAGCTCGTCGCCGGGTATCGCGCGCTGATCGCCCAGGCGCGGGCGGCGGGGGTCCGGATCATCGGCGCGACGCTGTTGCCGTTCGCGGGGTCGCCCTTCTACTCGGCCGACAAGGATCGCCTCCGGAGGGAGGTGAACAGGTGGATCACCTCGGCAGGCGCCTTCGACGCGGTGGTCGATCTCGACCGCGCGATGGCCGATCCCGCCGACCCCGCCCGGCTCGCCGGCACCTACGACAGTGGTGATCAGTTGCACCCCAACGACTCCGGCTACGCGGCGATGGCAGCGGCGGTCGGCCAGGTGATTCTGGCATAACCGCAGGTCGCGGGACTGCGCACTTTGCGATTCGGTAACGAATCGAAATCGAACAGGTGATGAACCCTCGTCGCACGAGTGGCAGTCGGCGCGAGGGCTCGATATGCTCGCCTCCGATATCGAAACGGGCTGCTGTGCTGCGTGTTTGGTTTGACGATTGGTGGTTGGGGGCCTGTGAGTACTGCGGAAGTCGGGCCGATGGTGCAGCCGGCGGCTGCATCGCCGGGGGAGAATACCGGGCGCGGAGCGACCGCGGGGCCTGCCGGCTACGTGGTACTCGGCGCCGGAGTGGCGCTGGTGGTCATCGCCTTCGTGACCGCGATCTTCGCACCACCCGCCGTCGGCATCCCGGTACTCGCCGCCGCGCTCGCCGTGGCGCTGATCGCCTGTCCCGCAGTGTTCGTGGCGCTGCGGGAGCGGGCCGAGGCCAACGCCGCGAAGGACACAGCCCAGCGGGCTGAACAGCAGCTCGCCGCGACCGTCGCCGAGGCGAGTCAGCGGATCGCGCAGGCCCAGGACCACGCCACCCACTACGCCTGGGAAGCCCAGGAGAACGGGCGCCGCGGCGCGGCCGCGCTGGCCGCCTTCGCCGGCGCCGCGGGCCGCATCCAGGCCATGACCACCAGCATGCTGGCCGAACTGCGCGAGATGGAACACCGGCACGCCGACCCGCGGGTGCTCACCGACCTGCTCCACATCGATCACCGCACCGCGCAGACGGGCAGGCTCGCAGACAGCATCGCGGTGCTCAGCGGTGCCCGCACCGGCCGCCGGTGGGCGAAACCGATTGCGATGGAATCGATCCTGCGCGGCGCGATGGGCCGGGTGGCGGGCTACCAGCGCGTGCGGCTGCGGGCCGTCGCCGAGGTCGGCATCGCCGGGCACGCCGCCGAAGGCGTCATGCACAGCCTCGCCGAGCTGCTCGACAACGCCTGCAACTTCTCCCCGCCCACCACCGAGGTGCACGTCTACGCCGCGGAAGTGCCCGCGGGCGTGGTGATCACGATCGAGGACAGCGGACTCGTGATGAGCGACTCCGCGCTGCGCCGCGCCGAAGCCGCCGTCAGCGGCCGCGACCACAAGGGCAAGGGCGCCGACCTGGCCTCGCTGTCGGGCACCCGGCTCGGCCTCGCTGTGGTCGGCAACCTGGCGCGCAAACACGACCTCACGGTGTCGTACCGGCCGTCGGCGATCGGTGGTACCGCCGTCGTCGTCGTTGTCCCGCGCGAACTCACCGCCCGCGCCGAACGCCGCAGCCGCGGCGGCACCCAGCTGTCCGCGCCGACCCCGCGTCGCGCCGACACCCAGCTCGGCACCCTGAGCCAGTTCGATACACCGACGCCACGTCCACAGCACGCGAGGACCACCGAGACCACCGAGCTCGGATGGACCGAAACCATCGGTCAGCACGCCCGCCAGGCCGGCGCGGACGCCGCCCCGCCCGTGGTGTCCACCTCACCCGCACTGCCCAAACGGCGCAGGGGCGACACCCTGGCCAAAGTCCACCCCGAGGGCCTGACCACCACCAAGGCCGCCGACGCCACACCGACGAAACCGGCCGCTCTCGGCGCGTTCCAGCGGTCCGCCCCTGGCCGCGAGCCGCACCAGTCAGGCCACCAATCAGGCAGCGCCGCCACTGCTCCCGACCCCATGGAGGACCGATGACCACCACCGCCGCAGCGAACCTCGGCTGGCTGCTCGAGAAGCTGCTCGCCCGCACCCCACGTACCCGGCACGCACTGCTGCTGTCCGGCGACGGCCTCAAGATCTGCCACACACCGGAACTCGATGTGGACCGCGCCGATCAGCTGGCCGCGATCGCCGCCGGATTCCAGAGCCTGTCGCACGGGGCTTCCGTCGAGTTCGGTGACGGGCGTGGCGGTGTCCGCCAGTCGATGACCGAGTTCTACGGCGGCATCCTGTTCGTGGTCGAGGCGGGCAGCGGCGCGCACTTAGCGGTGGTGGCGGCCGAGGACGCGGACGCGGGTCTGGTCGGGCACACCATGCACGAGCTGGTCGAACAGCTCGGCGAGCATATGGCTGCCCAGCCGAGACGCGGAGTGCCGAATTGACCAGGGCGGGCCGTGACGACGATCCCGACCGGTTCTACACACTGACCGGCGGGCGCGCCCCGGCCACCGAGGATTTCGACCTGGTGACCCTGGTGGTCAGCGAATCGGCGCCGTCGGCGGGCATGACCTCGGAGCAGGCGGCGATCCTGGACATGTGCCGGGCGCCGACCGCGGTCGTGGAGATCGCGGCGGAACTGCGCCTGCCGGTCGGGGTCGCCACGGTTCTGCTCGCCGATCTGCTGCACGCGGGCAAGATCACCGTTCGGCCGCCGCTGTCGGCGGCGATGTCGCTGGATGCCTCCACCCTCGAGAAGGTGCTCGTTGGACTTCGCAAGCTCTGATATCGCGCCCGAGCGGTCCCTTGCGCCGCTGCACAGCACGGCAAAGCACGGGTTGAAGATCGTGGTCATCGGTGGATTCGGTGTCGGCAAAACGACATTGGTGCAATCGGTGAGCGAGATCCGGCCGCTGGACACCGAGGCGACGATGACCGACGTCGGTGTCGGGATCGACGACGCCACCGGCGTGCCGGGCAAGTCGACGACCACCGTCGCCTTCGACTTCGGCCGGATCACCCTCGACGACGAACATGTGCTGTATCTGTTCGGCGCGCCGGGGCAGCAACGGTTCTGGTTCCTGTGGGACCGGCTGTTCACCGGTGCGCTCGGCGCGATCGTGCTGGTCGACCAGCGCCGGATCAGCGACTCCTGGTACGCGATCGACCGGCTCGAACACCAGGGCACCCCGTTCGTGGTGGCCTGCAACGACTTCGGTGACTCGCACGCACCACAGGACGTGCGCGACGCGCTCGACCTCGACCCCGCGGTGCCGCTGCTGATGTGTGACGCGCGCTCGCGCGAATCGAGCAAGCAGGTCCTGATCGCGTTGGTCGAACACCTGTATTCCGCTGTTCCGCACGGGGAGACGGTCTCATGAGCACACCCACCGGCACCGGTGCCTGCCCGATCACCGGCGCGGTGCCGCTGAGCGGTCCCGAATTCCACATCGAACCGCACGAGGTCTACCGCCGGATGCGGCGCGATCACGGTCCGGTGGTCGCGGTCGAACTGCCCGGCGGTTTCCCCGCCTGGCTGATCATCGGGTACCGCGAACTGCATCAGGTGACCAGCGATCCGCTGCTGTTCCCGCGCGATGTGTCGCTGTGGAACCAGTGGGGCCGGGTGCCACCGGATTGGCCGTTGCTGCCGATGGTCGGACAGCCGATGCCCTCGATCTACTTCACCGCGGGCGCCGAGCATCGCAGGCACCTCGCGATGGTGGAACCCGCCCTCGACGCGGTGGATCACTACGAATTGCGCCGTGCCTGTGAGGAACTCGCGGACCGGCTGGTCGACAACTTCTGCGGTCGCGGCTCCGCCGACCTGATCGCCGAGTTCGCCGAACCGCTGCCGGTGCTGGCGCTCGGCCGTATCCTCGGCCTGCCCGACACCGACGCCGCCGACCTCGCGTTGACGATGAAGACCCTCGCAGACGGCGGCGCGGACGCCCAAGCCGGGCATATGCGCTTCGGTGAACACATGGCCAGGCTGCTCGCGGCCAAGAAGGCAAGGCCCGCAGGCGATCTGGTGTCGCTGATGCTGGCCGATCCCGAGCCGTTCACCGACGAGGAGTACACCAACGACCTGATGGCGATCACCGCCGCCGGTCACCTCACCACCGCCGACTGGCTCGGCAGCTCCATGCGGCTGATGCTCACCGACGATCGCTTCTCCGCGGCCCTCGGTGGCGGCAGGCGCAGCGTCGGCCAGGCCATGAACGAGGTCCTCTGGGAAGAGGGACCGACCTCGATCCTGGCCGGGCGGTGGGCCGCGCGCGACACCCGCCTGGCCGATCAGACCATCCGGGCGGGCGACATGCTGCTGCTCGGCCTGGCCGCGGCCAATCTCGACCCGCACGTCCGCCAGTCGTTCACCGACGGTGACACGGTGCCGACCGGCAACAACGCCCATTTCGCGTTCAGTTACGGCGAATACCGCTGCCCGTTCCCGGCGCAGCAGATCGCCGAGATCATCGCGAGGACCGGGATCGAGGTGCTGCTCGACCGGCTCCCCGATGTCGACCTGGCTGTCCCCGCCGACCAACTCACCCGGCGACCTTCGGCTTTCCTTCGGGGCATGACCGCACTGCCCGTTCGTTTCACACCAGTTAGACCCGTCGGAGGTTCGTCGTGAGTTCCCAGTGCCCTTTCGCCATCGATCCCATGGTCGGTGACCTCAACGGAGAGACCGCCCGACTACGCGCCGAAGGTCCGCTCGCCCGGATCGACCTGCTCGGCGTGCCCGCCTGGACCGTCACCGATCACGCGATCGCCCGTCAGCTGACGACCGACTCTCGCCTGGTCAAGGACATCCACGCGTGGAAGCTGTGGACCGACGGCGTGGTGACCAACCAGTGGCCGCTGATCGGCATGGTCGATGTCGACCGCTCCATGTTCAACGTCGACGGCGTCGAGCACCGCAGGCTCCGGCTCAAGACCGCCCAGGCCCTGGCGCCGCGGCGGCTCGAGGAGATGCGCCCGGTGATCGAGCGGCTCACCGTCGAACTGCTCGACGATCTCGCGGCCGCGGGCGCCGACGGCGCGCCGGTGGACCTGAAGTCGGTCTTCGCCTATCCGCTGCCGATGCGCGTGGTCGGCGAGCTGATGGGCGTCGAGCGCGAGGACCACCCGCAGCTGCTCGAGTGGTACAAGAAGTTCTTCTCGGTGATGACACCGCAGGACGAGCGGCTGCGCGTGATCGGCGAGCTCGACGTGTACTTCACCGATCAGGTCAAGCAGAAGATCGCGAACCCGGGCGACGATCTCACCTCGGCGTTCATCGTGGCCGACGAGGGCGGCGAGCCGCTCACCGAGGAGGAGGCGATCGGCAATATCAAGGCCCTCGTCGCCGCCGGTCACGAGACCACCGTGAGCCTGATCGTCAACACCGTGCGCGCGCTGCTCGGCGAACCCGAGCAGCTGGCGAAAGTCCTTGCCGGCGATGTGGACTGGAAGCAGGTCATCGAGGAGTCGCTGCGCTGGGACGGCCCGGTCTCGCACCTGCTGATGCGCTTCGCCACCGAGGACATCACCGTCGGCGACACCGTGATCGCCAAGGGCGAGGGTGTGGTGATGTCCTACCGCGCCATCGGCCGCGACACCGCCGTACACGGCGAGACCGCCGACGAGTTCGACGTGACGCGTCCGACTGCCAACCGCCACTTGGCCTTCGGCTACGGCCCGCACATCTGCCCCGGCGCCGCACTGTCCCGGCTGGAAGCCGCGATCGCGCTGCCCGCGCTGTTCGCCCGGTTCCCCGATCTGCGGCTGGCCGTGCCCGACAGTGAGCTCGGCAACCTGCCGGTCCTCACGCAGAACGATCTGGCCGCGTTGCCGATCATCCTGAACTGACCGGCGTCGCGTCGCGCCCGGTGGTCTTGCGCCGGGCGCGACGCACTACCTCATGGCGCCGACCCCCGAGGGCCCTGCGTGGTCACGCTCCGCTACCGCCTCCGGGCCCGCCGGGATCGGCGGCGTCCCTACAGGCCGAGATCGCGGCCGATGAGCTCCTTCATGATCTCGTTGGAGCCCGCCCAGATCTTGGTGACCCTGGCGTCCATCCAGGCCCGCGCGACCCGGTACTCGCGCATGTAGCCGTAGCCGCCGTGCAGCTGCACACACGCGTCGAGCACGTCGTTCTGGATCTGCGCCGACCACCACTTGGCCTTCGCGGCGTCGACCGCGGACAGCGTGCCCTCGGCATGGGCGGCGACACCCTGATCGACGAACGCCTGCGTCACTTCGATCTTGGTGACCAGCTCGGCGAAGAGGAACTTGTTGTACTGGAAGCTGCCGATCTGCTGCCCGAACGCCTTGCGCTCCTTGGCGTAGGCGAGGGTCTCGTCCAGAATCGCCGCGGCGTGCGCGATATTGGAGATCGCGGCGCCGATGCGCTCCTGCGGCAGCCGTTCCATCATCGCGATGAAGCCGCGGTCGACCTCGCCGATCCGGTTGGCGTCGGGGACCCGGACATTGTCGAAGAACAGTTCGGCGGTGTCGGATTCGGGCTGGCCGACCTTGTCGAGCTTGCGGCCGCGGGTGAAACCGTCCATGCCGTTCTCCACCGCGAACAGCGTGATGCCCTTGGCCTTCTTCTCCGGGCTGGTGCGGGCGGCGACGATCACCAGGTCGGCGTTGAAACCGTTGGTGATGAAGGTCTTCGAGCCGTTGATGATCCAGTCGTCACCGTCGCGGACCGCGGTGGTCTTGAGCGCGGCCAGGTCGGAGCCGCCCGACGGCTCGGTCATGCCGATGGCGGTGATGATCTCGCCGGTGCAGAACTTGGGCAGCCAGCGCCGCTTCTGCTCGTCGGTGGTCAGTTCCACCAGGTAGGGCGCGCACACGTCGTAGTGGATGCCGAACGAGGACGACAGCGCCGCACCGGCTTTGGCGAGTTCCTCGCCGAGCACCGCGTTGAACCGGTAGTCGCCGGCGTCGCTGCCGCCGAACTCCTCCGGCACACCGAGGCCGAGGTAGCCGAGTTCGCCTGCGGCCAGCCAGGTCTCGCGGTCGATCGCGCGCTCGTCGGCGAAGCGTTCGGTGTTGGGCTCGATCGAGCGCTTGACGAATTCGGCGACCGAGGCGCGGAAGGCCTCGTGGTCCTCGGTGTAGATGGTGCGCTGCATGGGTTTCCTTTCGTGTCCTACTGTTCGGGCCGTTCGCCCAGCAGAACCAGCGACGCCTGGATGACCTTGGCCGCGTCGGGTTCCTCGCCGCTGATGACATCGGCGTAGATGAAGGTCTCGGTGATCCGCGCCAGCAGCAGCGCCAGTTCCGGCACCGGCAGCGGCGGATCGAGCGCGCCCGCCGAGATCTCCTCGGTGAGCAGGTCGGCGATGAACGCGACGAAGCGCCGCTGCACCGAGCCTGCCCTGGTGGTGAGCAGGCGCAGCGCGCGTTCGGGTTCGCGGCGCAGGAATGGGCGGAAGGCGTCGGAGGTGTTGACGGCCTGGGCGAAATCGCCGAGGACCGTGGCGATCCGGCGCGCGCCGTGTCCGGCCGCGGCGGCGGCGGCGCGGCGCAGGGTCGGTTCGGCGACCGACCAGATCACCTCGGCCAGCAGCTCGTCGCGGCCGCCGACCCAGCGGAACAGGGTGGCCCGGTTGACGCCGAGCTCGTCGGCGAGTTCCTTCATCTCCAGCCTGCGGCCCGCCAGGAATCCGGATCGCGCTGCCTTGAACGCGGTGATCACGTCGGGGCGGGCGGCGATGTCCGCCAGGCGCTGTCCCAGTGTCGTCTGCTCGGTCACGTCACCTCCTGGTGCAACATCTCCCTCAGTGTATGGAGGATGCAACATCTGTCAATATGTCGCACAGGGGGCACAAAAAAACTCCCCGGTCGCGATGACCGGGGAGTTCGTTGTAGCCCCGACGGGATTTGAACCCGCGCTACCGCCTTGAGAGGGCGGCGTCCTAGGCCGCTAGACGACGGGGCCAGAACAACAGTTCACCTTTGTGAACCGCGCGGAACATACGATAGCCGACGACCGGGCAATCGACCAAAACGGCTGGTGACCGCCTTTTCCTCGTCGCTACCCCAGGACATGGCGGCGCGAACCCGCCAGGCGGTGTTCGAGGTGGCGGGCCGGTTCGTCGTCGGGGCATCGTGCGTACCGCGAGGCGATGAGGTTGGCGCGTTCGGCGTGAGGTTGGCGCATTCTGTCCTTGTCGCAGCCCCGATGGAATTCGAGACTTACGGTTCGTGTGGTCAGTCTGCGAACGAGGGGAGCATGCGGTGTCTGTGACGAGGGAGAGTGCCACCGCCTTTGTGATTTCCGCGCTGGAGGCGAAGGGAACCGCAACCCGCGACGACTTCGACGTAGCCGGGATCGTCGCTGCGTTCCGGGACATCACCGAGGGGTGGGACTTCCACTTGATGGAGAAGGAAACCTTCTGGCGGATCGCCTCGACCTATCTCAGGACGTGAGACTCCGCGCCGGATGGGAACCCGCCGACCAGCGCCGGGCCGCCCGGCGCAACGAGCCGGCATCGGAGTAGCCGAGGAGTTCGGCCTGCCTGGGGCCGCTGAGCGACTCCGCGGACACCGCTCGTGACAACCGGGCGCTGCGAGCCCGATCCAGTTCGGCCCGCCAGGTCGTGCCCGACTCGGTCAGTCGTCGCTGCAGGGTCCGAGGGCTGACGGTGAGGATCCGGGCGACACTGTTCAGGGAGACCTCCCCGGCCTCGATGGCCTTGTCCACTGCGACGGCCACCCGTTCGGGCCAGGCCTCGGCGAGGGTCGGCGGGGGTGGCAGCGCGGCGGCCAGTGGCCGCAGGACTGCGGCCAGTACCGGATCGGCGGTGGTCAGGGGCAGATCCAGATCTGCGGCACGGAAAGTCATCGAGTCGGTAGGGGCCTCGAATTCCAGCGTGGCGGAACCGAATACGTCGCGGAAGCCGTCGACATCCGGGGGAGCGGCCTGGCGCAGCGAGACACGCACCGGGTTCAAGGGATCCTCGACGACCCGGCGGGCGCGGCTCAGCACGGCCGACAGTCCCCACAGTTGGGTGTGATCCCTTCCACGGCCGTCGCCATCGAGCATCTCGAGATAGAGGGTGGACTCGTTCTCGGTCTCGGCGACCAGGTCGAACCGGTGATTGGTGGTGACCGCGGTGATGTGGGGCCCGCAGGTGGCCAGCCCGGCACCCAGCGTCGGCGCGGAGGCGAACAGGTAGTCGTACAGGCCAAGGCTGGACAGCTCGTAGCGACGGGCGACCTGCAGGGCGACGTCAGGGCCGAGGCGATGTTCGCCGATCTCCCACAGCCGGGAGAATGTCGTGCTGGGCAGGTGCACGTCGTCACCGGTCATCGACCAATCCGGGACCCCCGCGTCCCGAATCAGCTGCGCACGATCCAGCCCGGCAGCATCGAGCTGGGAGATGACGAAACGGTGCAGCAAACTCTGATCGGTAGCCATGACGTCTCCTCGTGGCAGCATGGCGATCCGCGGACCGGTCGCGGCGACGCTACGCGGTGTTCGAAGTCGGGTCCATCATTGCGCAGACCGGATTACGGCGAAAGCACGAGGTTGATTCGCGCGGCGACGTCAGCCGGTGGTTGACCTGCCAGGGTAGCCGGGGGAGGGTGGGGCGATGACCGGCAAAGAGGTGCGGGGTGGGGTCGAGATGTCGAATCTCGATCAGGCGTTGTTCGACGGAGCCGAGGCGACCAAGCGGGATCTGGTCGACTATCTCGAGTTCGCGGGGGAGCGGCTGGTGCGGGTGTTGCGGGATCGGCCGTTGTCGGTGGTGCGGGTGCGGCCGGGGCAGGAGCCGTTCATGCAGAAGAATCTGCCCAAGTACACGCCGGAGTGGGTGCCGCGGGTGACGGTGTGGGCGGAGAGTTCGCATCGGGAGGTCACCTACGCGCTGGGTAATGACGAGCGGACGCTGTTGTGGTTCGGCAATCAGCGTGCGGTGGAGTACCACCCGACGTTGCTGCCGGTCGATCACAGTGCGGGGCCGACGCATCTGGTGCTCGATCTCGATCCGTCACCGGGGCAGACATTTCGTGATGCCGCGGCGGGCGCCCACCTGATCCGGGCCGCGCTCGTCGCCGACGGGCTCGACGGTGCGGTGAAGACCAGTGGGGCCAAGGGTTTACACGTGTTCGTGCCGGTGGAGCCGGGGATCGGGATCGAGGACGCGGCGGCGGCGACCCGGGCGATCGCGGCGCGGGCCGAACGGATCGATCCGTCTGTCGGTACGACCGCGTTCATCAAGGAAGACCGCCACGGCAAGGTCTTCCTCGATTCCACCCGGGCGGGCGGTGCCACCGTCATCGCGGCCTACAGCCCGCGCATCCGGCCGGGCGTCCCGGTGTCGTTTCCGTTGCGCTGGAACGATATCGACGATGTCACCCCGGCCGATTTCACGCTGCGTAGCGTGCCGAACCTGCTCGGTGACACCGACCCATGGGCCACGGAAATGCCTGCACCACACAAGCTTCCGGCCGACCTGGTCGCCGAGGGGCACACCATTCCGATTGCCAGGGTGCAGGCCATGCACGAGGGGAAGCGCCGGGCTCGGGCGCGGCGTGCCACCGAATAGGGTGTGCCTGCCGCACGCGGTGCGGTGGCGGAGTCGGCACGCTATATCTGTGTCATGGATTTGTCTCAGTTGAGTACGGCGATCGAAGCTGCTGTCGCCGTTCATCTCAACGAACTCGGCCGAGCGCGTGGGTTGCTGCCGTTGAATTGGTTCGTCGCGCCGTCGGTGACGAGCGACGACGACAGGGAGGCGGTGCTGTCGGTCGAAGGGCAGGCCGGTAGCCACCTTCCGCAGCATCCGGGTCGGGTGGTCGATCAATGGGCCGGTGTCCTCGGGCTGCGCCCGGTGTATCCACCGACACCCGGGGTGCACGCGGTGGCGGGGATCCTCGAACCGCAGCCCGGTGACTACCGGTTCGAGATCCGGATCTGGGGTGTCATGGACCCTGCCGCGCTGCATGCGCAACGGGATTGGGGCCGCTGGCAGGGGCAGTGAACAGACGCCGACGGCCCGATGACCGCCGGGAGGTCATCGGGCCGTTCGCGTGGTGACTACTTGGCGAGGGAGGCGACGCCTGCCTGGGCGAACTTCTCGTCCAGGTCGCCGCTGGGGGCGCCCGCCACGCCGATGCCCGCGATCGGGGCGCCGTTGGCCTTGACGGGGGCGCCGCCGCCGAGGAACAGGGTGCCGTCGATGTCGGCCAGGTGCGGGGCGGACTCGAGGCGCTTGGTCAGCTCGGTGGTCGGGGCGTTCCACGAGACGGCGGTGAAGGCCTTCTGCTGGGCGGCGTCGTAGGACTGCGGGCCCGCGCCGTCGCCGCGCAGGGTGACGATGACATTGCCGTTGCGGTCGACGACCGCGACGCTGACCCGCTGGTTCTCCTTGGCGGCCGCGTCGAGGGCGGTCTGCGCGGCCTTGGTGGCCGCGGCGATCGACAGGTGGGTGCTCTGGGTCAGGTTGGCGTCGGCGGCATTGGCCACAACGGGGGTGCGGGTGGCCGGGTCCTGGTCCTGTGCCTGGACGGTCACGACGCCGACCACACCGGCAGCGACGACACCGGCGGTGGCCCCGGCGATGATGAGGCGGTTGCGGGTGCTGGACTTGGCGGTCATGGCTGCTCCTGTAGGGATCTCGGCCTGCCGGCGGTCTGCCGTGGCCTGTTGATACCCATCCTGTTCGCCCGGCGCGTCCGGCGAATCGACGAAGTGGCTGTACTTCCCCGGCCGGATCGGGGGACACCGGGGTCAACCGATCGGTTGACCCGTGGCAGCCGGTCAGCGGGGGAGAATGGGGGAGTTTGCCCAGCGGGACGTGGACGGGAGGTACCGATGAGGAGCACGCTCGGCGACCAGAGCGACGATACGCGGCTGCTCGCTGTCATCGTCTACAGCACGTTCTACGTACTGCTCGCCGCGTCGCTCATGCGCTGGCTGATCCGGCACAGCGAGACCCGCTCGACGCCGCTGGTCGTCGCCCTCGCACTGCTGCTCGCGGTGCTGTACGCGATGAGCGAGCTGCGGCACTCGCGTCGGGTGGTGTGGTTCGCGCTGCTGGTGGCGACCTGGTCGGTGCTGGTGGTGCTGGCGCCCAGTTTCGCCTGGTGCGCGGTGCCGTTGGTGTACACCGGACTGCGGATTCTGTCGGTGCGGGTCGCGGTGACGCTGGTCGTCGTGCTCACCGCGCTCGTGGTGTTCAGTCAGGTGCGCATAGCCGGGTGGCTGGATCCGAATCTGGTGCTCGCCCCGCCCGCGGTCGCCGCGGTGACGACGGTGCTGTTCGTCGGCATGCGCCGCCAGACCGAGCAGCAGGCCGCGCTCATCGACGACCTCGTGCGCACCAGGCAGGAACTGGCCGAGACCGAACGTCGCGAAGGCACGCTCGCCGAACGCGAACGCCTCGCCATGGAAATCCACGACACTCTCGCCCAGGGGTTGTCGAGCCAGCGCATGCTGTTGCAGGCCGCCGACCTGGTGTGGGACTCCGATCCCGCGCTGGCCCGCACCCATCTGCGCTCGGCCGCCGAGATCGCCGAACGTGATCTGACCGAGGCCCGGCGGTTCGTCCACGACCTCGCCCCCGCCGACCTCGCGGCGGGCGGTTCCCTCGCCGCGGCGCTGACCGCGCTCGCGGAACGCGAGACCTCCGACACGCTGACGGTGCGCTGTCATCTGGAAGGCACCCCGGGACCGCTGCCGCAGCGGGTCGAGGCGACCTTGCTCCGCGTGGCCCAGGGCGCGCTCGCCAATGTCCGCGAGCACGCGCGGGCATCGGCCGCGATCATCACGCTGACCAGCCTCGAGGATCAGATCGTCCTCGATGTGGCCGACGACGGCCGCGGCTTCGATCCCGATGACCTGGACGATCCGGCCGAGCATCGCGGACACGGGCTGCCCGCGATCCGGGCGAGAGTGCGCCAGCTCGGCGGGACCTGCGCGATCGAATCGGCGCCGGGGGACGGGACCGTGCTGTCGGTCGCCATTCCGCTGGTCGTTGGCTGAACTTCCCGCGCCGACTACGCCGCTGCCGGCACCCAGTACCGGTGGGGGCGGGGAGCCGGTAGCGACAGCCGTGCCGTGCTCGGGCGCATCCGCAGCGGTGCCGACGCAGGCGGAGCGGCGATCGTGCGCACCTCGGCGAAGACGAGCGTGCGCAGGACGAGGAACCGTCCGATCCCGGCGATCCCCGACGCCGACAGATACACGACCTGCTCGGTGATGGCCCCGGGCGCCGCCTGCACGGCGAACAGGACGAACATCGCGGCGCTGGTCACCGCGTAGGCGGCCGCCGCCGATCCGGCCGACTGCAGATGCTCGCGCCACCCCGGCAGCGCGCGCCCGCCGAAGGTGATCAGCGCGTGCAGCACCGTGCCGAGGACCGTCGACGCGACCGTGACGACGGCGTTCGCGACCGCCCACGGCATGACCCCGGCCAGCTGCGCCACCGCGACGCTCGACGCGAGCCCGAGACCACCGCCGCAGACCACGAACCGCGCGAACGCCGCGATCGGGCCGGGTGCGCTGTCCGCTCGCTGCTCGCCCCGCTCGTTTCGCACGTTGTTCGTCATGTCGAACACTGTACGACTACCGCACACTGTGCGCAATGGGGAACGCTGTGCTGGAGTGGAGCTCGCGCTAGCATCGGCACTTGTGAATCCCGCCGTACGCCTGTTGATCTGCGACGATCACGCGGTGGTCCGCGCCGGACTGCACGCGCTGCTGTCGAGCGCGCCCGATATCGAGGTGATCGGGGAGGCGGCCGACGGCCCGGCGGCGGTCGCGCTCGCGGCGAGCCTGCGCCCGGATGTGGTGCTGATGGATCTGCAGCTGGGTAGTGAGATGGACGGCGTCGAGGCGACCCGGCGGATCACCGCGCAGCCCGCGCCCACCCCGCATGTCCTGGTCCTCACCACCTACGACACCGACGCCGACATCACCCGCGCCATCGAAGCGGGCGCCACCGGCTATCTGCTCAAGGCCGAGCGGCCCGAGGAGCTGTTCGCCGCCATCCACGCCGCCGCGAGCGGGCAGACCGCGCTGTCCGCGCCGGTCGCCGCCAAGGTGATGGCCAAGATGCGCAATCCAGGGCCCACCCTCACCGCCCGCGAACGCGACATCCTCGGCCAGCTCGCCCAGGGTCTCGGCAATCGCGAGATCGCCCGCGCGCTGCACATCAGCGAGGCCACGGTGAAGACGCATCTGGGCCGGATCTACGACAAGCTC
Source organism: Nocardia sp. NPDC055029 (assembly GCF_053608525.1). Taxonomy (NCBI): domain Bacteria; kingdom Bacillati; phylum Actinomycetota; class Actinomycetes; order Mycobacteriales; family Nocardiaceae; genus Nocardia; species Nocardia sp. NPDC055029. Next base: position 37,494 of record NZ_JBSGVQ010000031.1, on the reverse strand, counting down.
GGCGTCGACACCCGCGCGGCGGCGGTCGCGGTCGCGACGGAGAAGCGACTGCTCGCCTGACCGCGCTGTAACGCTGCGGGCCGAACAGGCTCTGAACGATGCGGCGAATATGCTGAGCCGAGAGACCGAGAGGAGCCGGCATGGACTGCGACGAATTCGTCGAGTTGGTCACCCGCTTCCTCGACGGCGTGCTCGATTCGGACACCGAGCTGCGCTTCCTCGCCCATATCGCCGAGTGCGACGGCTGCGAGGTCTACCTCGACCAGATCAGCCGCACCACCCGTGACCTCGGCCGTCTCGAGCCCGAGCACCTGTCCGGCGAGGCGCGCACCAGCCTGCTCGCGGCCTTCCGCGACTGGCACCGCCCCGCCTGAACCCGCGCTCAGGCGGGGGTCAGCGTGGCCGCCCCGAACGAGACATGGAAGCGGGCGCACCAGATACTCACCGACCGGATGGTGGACAGATCCGTGTCGGCGGGCAGTTCGTAGTTCTGGTTGCCCTCGTTGCCTTTGAGCACACCCAGGTCGATGTGCGTGCCGTCGTCGAAGTTGTGCCAGTCGTCGGCGATCACCGGCTGATCGGTGAGCCACACCCGCAAGGCTGGCCCGTCGGAGGTGCGCAGATCGGTGATCCGCAGCACGAGGGTGCCCTCCGGTGTGCGCTGCACCTGTGCCGAACCGCTCGTGTCGTGCTCGTGCGAGCGGAACTCGCCGGTCGCGATCACCGACGGCGGCGCACCGCCTGCCGCCGAGATCGGCGCTTCGTCGACGGTCGTCGTCGTGAACAACCGCCACGGTTGGAACAGGTACAGGCCGACCGCCACGGCGGCTACGAGCCCGACCGCCAGCACACCGAGGACAGTCCGGCGGGTACGACGCTGCGACATGGTCTTCTCCTTCTCTCGCATGCGCCTTCCGTTCCCGCACCCATCCCGCGCGTTACACGATCGCCCGGCGGTACTGTGCTGCCAGCGACGCGAGCTGTGACGGCGAGGAGACCCTGTGCGACACGACGGCGCCCTGCCCGCGGACGACGTGCTCGTCGCCGAGCTGCGGACCGGAGTCGACGCGACGTTCGCCCTGGTCGTCGATGCCTGGTCCGGTTCGATGCTGCGCCTGGCACGCTCGTTCGTCTCCACCGACGCCTCCGCCGAGGAAGTGGTGCAGGAGGCATGGCTGGCGGTCGTGCAGGGCATCGACCGGTTCGAGGGACGTTCCTCGCTCCGGACGTGGGTGTACCGGATCCTGGTGAACACCGCCAAGAAGCGGGGGATCAAGGAGCATCGCACCGTCCCGTTCGCCACGTTGCTGCCCGAGGACGAGGGGCCCACCGTCGACCCTGGCCGCTTCCGGCCGCCCGGTGACCGCTACCCGGGCCACTGGGCGATCGGGCAGAAACCGCAGCCCTGGTCCGAGCCCGAGGACGCCGCCGAGCGCGCCGAGCTGGCCCGGCAGCTCGCCGCCGCCGTCGCCGACCTGTCCGAACGCCACCGCACGGTACTGACCCTGCGCGATATCGATGGCTACTCCGCCGACGAGGTCTGCGAGCTGCTCGACATCTCCGCAGGCAACCAGCGGGTCATCCTGCACCGCGCCAGGGCGACGGTGCGCGCCCGGCTCGAGCGGTACTTCGAGCGGACCACCCACCGCTGAGCCCACGACATCGTGCTGTGTTGCCGCTGCACCCTCGGGCGTGACATCGCGGTCGTAACGTCACAGGTTGTGCAGCGGGCGGCGTGCTCGTCGTCGCGTCATCCACCCGAGGAGGCCGAACGATTATGGCGACCTATGACGATCTGTCGGCCCTGTTCATCAACTGCACGCTCAAGCGCTCGCCCGAACCGAGCAATACGCTGGGCCTCATCGACGTCAGCGCGCACATCATGGCCGAGAACGGCGTCGCTGTCTCGCACGTCCGCGCGGTCGACCACGACATCGCCACCGGCGTCTGGCCCGACATGACCGAGCACGGCTGGGCCACCGACGACTGGCCCGCGCTGCAGGAGCAGGTGATGGCCGCCGACATCCTGGTGATCGCGGGGCCGATCTGGCTCGGTGACAACAGTTCGGTCACCAAGCGGGTGATCGAACGCCTCTACGGCAACTCGCACCTGCTCAACGCGGCCGGTCAGTACGCCTATTACGGCAAGGTCGGTGGCTGCGTGATCACCGGCAACGAGGACGGGCTCAAGCACTGCGCGATGAACATCCTCTACAGCCTCCAGCATCTGGGCTACACCATTCCGCCGCAGGCCGACGCGGGCTGGATCGGCGAGGCGGGGCCAGGTCCGTCCTATCTCGAGCCGGGGTCGGGCGGCCCGGAGAACGACTTCACCAACCGCAACACCACCTTCATGACCTGGAATCTCCTGCATATGGCCAGGATGTTGCGCGATGCGAACGGCATCCCCGCGCACGGCAACCAGCGCTCGGCATGGGACGCGGGCTGCCGATTCGGCTTCGAGAACCCCGACTACCGCTGACCCCCCACGGGCCATCGATGCCCGAATTGCCGGGAACGAAACGTGACCCGGACCTCTATAACCGTGTGATCCCGGCCACATTACGGTCGTATAACGACAGTAATGTGATTACGGATTTGTCACGGACGACCTGCGGGGAACACTGTTCCTTTGGGCAAAGGCTGCTACAGATGCACTCGTGATCGGGGCGTGATCTCAGCTCGCATTCCGGCTACATTCGGTCACGGCTTGAACAACAACCCGAGCCGAATCGAATCGCAGAACACCGGAAAGCCTGCCCCGCGATTCGAGGATCCCCGACATTCCTGAGGGGCAGGGACGCGGTAGTTTCCATCACCGAGCCGGTGGGCGCAGGCAGGAATTCTTATGTCTTTCAATCGCAAGTTCACCACTCGTGCCCTTGGTTTCGCCGCTGTCGCCGGCGCGATGATCGCCGTTCCGGCCGGTCTGACCACCGCTACCGCCTCGGCGAACAACTGGGACGCCGTGGCGCAGTGCGAGAGCACGGGCAACTGGAACATCAACACCGGTAACGGCTACTACGGCGGCCTGCAGTTCTCGCAGAGCACCTGGGAGGCCTACGGTGGCGCCGGCACTGCCGACAACGCCAGCCGCGAGGAGCAGATCCGCGTCGCCGAGAACGTGCTGGCCGCGCAGGGTCCCGGCGCCTGGCCGGTGTGCAGCGCCTACCTGTAAAGCGCGCTGTAGTTAGACTTTCCTTGTCGGGAAACGGAATACCCGCTATTCGATGCACACATCGAATAGCGGGTTTTTTCGTTGTTTCTCAATTTCGGATGAGCAGCACGATTCCCGCCGTGATCAGTGCGAGCGCAATAGCCGCCAAGCCGTAGCTGAGTTTGTAGTTGCGCAGCCCGGGGACGAACCGGTCGAGGGCGAAACCGCCCGCACCGGTGAGAGCCAGGCTGGTCGCGGCCACCGCCAGGATCACCTCGTACTCGACACCTTGGGGCGAGAAGAAGCCGCCCCATTTCACCGCGATCGCGTTCAGCATCGTGCCCAGGATCGCCGCCGCGGCCAGCGGGGTCAGCAGGCCGAGTATCAGGCCGATGCCACCGAGGGTCTCGCACAGCCCCGCCACGACGGCGAAGGTGTCGGCCATCGGATAGCCCTTCGCGGCGAAGAACTTCTCGGTACCGGACAGGCCACTGCCGTCGAACCAGCCGAACAGTTTCTGGGTGCCGTGCGCGGCCATGGTCGCGCCTACGCCGAGACGCAGGACCAGCAGTCCCGCATCCGTGGGTGTGGTCGTTGTTGTCGTCGTCATGGCGAATCCTTTCCGTTGCCGGTGCGCAGGTAGGCGGGCCGCCGATCCAGTGTAGAGAGCGAAAGTCACAGGTCAGGGCGCGGCGAGGTCGCCGACGGCTGACGGTCAGGCCTGCTGCTCCTCGCCGGGTCGCTGCGCCGAGTCGAGCCGGTGCACGGTGAGCGCGGCGGCCAGCATCCGGGAATCCGTGGGATCGGCCGGGTCGAGGCCGGTGAGATCGGCGATCCGGCGCAGCCGGTAGGTGAAGGTGTTGGGGTGCACGTGAATGCGCCGTGAGGCCGTCTTGCGGTCGGCGCCGTGGCGCAGGTGCGCTTCCAATGCCTCGACCAGGTGCGGACTGCCGAGCAGCGGAATCACCCGTTGCGCCAGGCGTTCGCGCGCCGGGCCGGGCCGGGTGAGCTGGTACTCCAGCAGCAGGTCGTCGAGGCGGTAGCAGCCGCCCGGTCTGCCGCGCAGCCGCGCCAGCTCGGTGAGTTCGGTCGCGTCCTTCGCCGCGGCCGGGATGCCGTCGCGGCTGACACCGGAGAACTCGGCCAGATACACCGGCACCCCGAACTGCTCGGCCAGCCGCGCGGCGAGGTTGTCGAAGCGCTGAGCGTCGAGGGCACCGGTCTCGGAGCTGTTGCTCAGTAACGCGATGCCGTTGGCGCCGTCGAAGGTGGCCGGAGTCGTGGTGCCGGTGAGTTCGTCCAGCGCGCGCTGGAGCACCCGGATCCGGCGCCGCGTCACCAGGTTGGCCGCGCTGCCGGTGCGCGCGGGCTCGCTGAGGCGGATCGCGAGCACCGTGTACTGGTCGGCGAGAACGGTGTCGGCGCGCGCGGCGAGCTCTTCGGCAGGCAGTCCGCGCACCAGCGCCGAACACAGTTCCCGTCTGGCCTCGCGTTCGGCGTGGTAGATCGACTGCTCGACCTCGGTGTAGGTCTCGACCACGGTGATGTTGATATGGCGCAGCAGGTCGAGCAGCCTGCTGCCGACCAGGATCAGATCGTCCATCTCCGTCGGCTCGGCCAGCGCCGACGCCTCGGCCAGCACCGATTGCGCCGATCCGTGGATCGCGCCGATCAGCATCGGCAGCGGCAGCCGGTCCTCGGCGTGCCGCTCGGCGACGGGCGCGACGAACGTGGCCACCTCGGCCTGGGTGAACTCTCGCTCGGCGGCGATCGCCTCGAGCACGGCCCGTCCGCACGCATAGATGGTCGGCAGGACTTCGGCGGTGAAATGACCGGGAGGCAGCTCGGCGGGCGCGGTGGCGCCGAGGCCTTCGGCGAGCATGCGCTCGGCGATCTGGGGCCAGCGCGTCAGGAGGCGAGCGGTCAAAGCGGGTGGTGCGGAAACGGGGTGTTCGGCGAGCATGCCTCGATTGTGTCCGAGAACAGGGCGCGAGGGGGCAGTCCCATCGAAAACGCACAGAACTTGGTTCCAGCGCTAAGCTCCCGCGCGTTTTCTCGGTGCACCGTGCAGTGACAGCGATGTGGCGCGGGTCATAGATTCGCAGAGCGCGTCCGAGCCACCGTCGGCCGGCGCGGTTCGACGGAAGTGACCTCAATGTTTGCAACGACGCATTCCCTGCGCCGCACCCTGTGCGGACTCGGCATCGCCGCGGGCCTGACCGCGGCCTCGGTTCTGGGGGGCGGCCCGGCCGCCGCGGAACCCGCGCTGGAACCGACCATCGCCTCGATGGCCGACTACCTGAACGCCACCATGACCACGGCCACCGACGGCCGTCGCCCCACCGCCATCGCCGACACCGGCAGCGCCTCGGGCAGCAGCTCGGGTTCGTCGGGCAGCGTTTCCTCCGACGCGGTCGGCGAGGGCCCCGAGATGTCGGCCTACCTGCCCGCCTTCGCCTACGGATTGCTGCACCCCGACGCCGCGCCGCCCGGCGCCAACCGCTGGGATTGCAAGCCGACCGCGCAGCATCCGCGCCCGGTCGTGCTGCTGCACGGCACCTGGCTCAACGCCTACGACACCTTCTCCTACCTCTCGCCGCGCCTGGCGAGGGCCGGGTACTGCGTGTTCGCCCTGAACTTCGGCAAGTCCGCGCTGCTCGAGGGCGGCGGACTCGGCGCCGTGCTGCCGGGTCGCTACGGCGTCGGCCCGATGGCCGACTCCTCGCGCCAGGTCGCCGCGTTCATCGAGCGCGTGCGCGCGGCCACCGGGTCCGACCAGGTCGACATCGTCGGCCACTCCCAGGGCGGCACCATCGCCAATCACTACCTGAAGTTCGAGGGCGGCGAGGGCAAGGTCGGCAAGCTGGTCAGCCTCGGCGCCACCCACCACGGCACCGCGCTGCTCGGCCTCGCGACCCTCGGTCGCATGATCAACAACGCGGGCATCGACATCCTCGGCTTCTACCGGCCGATCGTCGGCGTCGCCAATATCGAGCAGGCCGTCGGCTCGTCGTTCTACACCACCCTCAACGCCACCGGTGACACAGTGCCCGGCGTCGACTACACCGTGGTCGCTTCCCGCTACGACGAGGTGATGAATCCCATCGACCTCGCCTTCCTGCGGGCCGGGCCGGACGCGACCGTGGCGAACATCGCCCTGCAGGACGGCTGTGAGCAGGACGTTTCCGACCACCTGACCATGATGTATTCGCCGCGCGCCACCTCGATCGCGCTGCGTGCCCTCGATCCGGAAGGCAGTCCTACCTTGGCTTGTACATTCAACCCCTGGTTCTTCGGTGGCGGCGGCAGCCTATGACCGTCAATGCCCCGGCGCTGACGGTCTGGAGCACCGCGCCGCTGCTACCGCCCGACGACCCGTTCTACGTCGCGCCGCCGGACATCGAGTCGCTCGCGCCGGGGACGGTGGTGCGGACGCGCGCGGTGGATGTGGCCCTGTTCGGGCTGGTGCGGCAGCGCATCGCGGCCTGGCAGCTGCTGTACCGCACCTGTGATCTCGACGGCGAGCCCGAGCTGGCGGTCACCACGGTGCTGCTGCCATGGGGCGCCGACCCGGCACATCCGCGTCCGCTGGTGTCCTTCCAGTGCGCCATCGATGCCGTTGCGCCCCAATGCTTTCCGTCCTACGCCCTGCGGCTCGGCGCGAAGACCACCGGGTCCATCGCGCCGCTCGAGCTGCCGATCATCGCCATGGCCTTGCGGCAGGGCTGGGCGGTATCGGTGCCCGATCACGAAGGTCTGGGCGGGCGGTTCGGCGCGGCGCGCGAGCCCGGGTACCGGGCGCTGGACGGGATCAGGGCCGCGCTCGGCTTCGCCCCGCTCGGCCTCACCCCGACGACTCAGGTCGCCCTGTGGGGATATTCGGGCGGCGGTCTGGCGACGGCGTGGGCCGCGGAACTGGCGGCCGAGTACGCACCCGAGTTGACCATCGTCGGCGCGGCGGCCGGGTCGCCGGTCGGTGACCCGGCGGCCGCGTTCGTCCGCCTCAACGGTGGCTGGTTCGCCGGGTTCCCCGCGGCCTTCGTCGCCGGACTGCGCCGTGCCTACCCGGAACTGGACCCGGTTCTGCACGATCACCTCGATGCCCGCTATCGCGGCCTGCTCGGCGAGGCCGAACAGCGCACCACCTTCGCCCTGCTGTGGCGCTTCGCCCGCCGCGACGTCGCCCGGCATCTGCGCGGCGGCATGGCGGGGCTGCTGGCCGAGCCCGCGCTGCGCCGCATCCTCACCGACATCGAACCGGGCACCCGTGCGCCGGCCGCTCCGATGCTGGTGGTGCAGGGCGTGCGCGACGAGGTGATCGCGGTCGCCGACATCGACGCCCACGTCCAGCGCTACCGCGCCGCCGGCGCCGTCGTCGAGTACCTGCGGGTGCGCCGCGGCTCTCATCTGCCGCTGGAGTTCCTCGTGGTTCCGGTCGTGCTCACCTGGCTCGCCGATCGCTTCGCCGGTCGTCCGGCGATGTCGGGGACCGCCACGGTCGTCTCCGTCGCCCGCAGCGCCGCGGCCGTGCGCGCGCACCTCGACTTCCTCGGTCTCGTCGCCCTGATGCTGGGCGGCCGACCGATCCGCGGCGACGGGAAATAGGTGGAACCATATGTCCCGTCATTTTCTCGGTGCCCCTATTTCTCGGGGCATCGGAAATTCATGCTTATCGGATGGCGCAACATGACTCTCACGGAGTTCTCATATTCCCCTCAGAAACATGCGGTATCTGAGGCATAACCGCAGGTAGTAATAGGTTTGCAAGATCGATTGTTACGGCGGTCACGAATTCCTGAATTCCGTAACTCGCGGCGTTCGGGTGCCGATACGCCCTCTGTAAGCCAGCTCCGGCTGGGCCTATGCGAGAAACAGAGGAATTATTATGATCCCCGTTATCATCGACACCGGTAGCGCCGCCCTGAACGGCCTCTTCGACACCCTCGGCGCCGCTCTCAACGGCCTGGTCAACACGCTGTGGACCGGCTCCTTCGGCGGCTGATCAAGCCCCATAGGTCGATGAAACGACCGGGTCCGCCCTGACGCGTGACCGACGAGAAGGCCCCGCACCTGTCCAGGTGTGGGGCCTTCCCTCGTCTACGGGTTCAGTGCGTGTGCGGGGCGTGCCCGGCCGACACGTGCCTGGGGCCGTGCGCCTCGGCGCAGTGGTTGTCGTCGTCCGCGGTGCCGATTCCGATGACCTGCGGCCTGGCGTGGTCGACCTGCAGGGTGACGTGCCCGATGTGGTGCTCGTGGTCGAGCATGTGCGCGATGTCCTCGCGGACCGCGTGGCAATCGTGCCCCGGCTGCACGAGCACGTGCGCCGACAGGGCGGGGTCGCCGGAGGTGATCTCCCAGATGTGCAGGTCGTGCACCTCGGTCACGCCGTCGCGGGCGGCCATGTCGCGACCGACCTGCTCGGGGTCGAGGTAGTCGGGGGCGGCTTCGAGGAAGATGCGGCTCGACGCGCGGATCAGCCCGATGCCCGCCTTGATCATCAGCGCGACCACGATCAGCGTGGCGACCACGTCGGCCTGCACCCAGCCGGTGAGGATGATGACAAGGCCCGCCGCCGCGGTCGCGATGAAGGCGAACAGGTCGTTGAGGATGTGCTGGTAGGCGCCCTCGATATTGAGACTGGTCCGGTCGGCGCGGCTGATCATCCAGGTTGCCAGGACATTGACCGCGATGCCGATCAGCGCGGTGACAAGCACCAGCGTGCCGTGCACCTCCGGCGGCTCGAACAGCCTGCGGATCGCCTCGTAACCGAGCCACAGTGCCAGCAGCAGCAGGGTCAGCCCGTTGGCCTGGGCCGACAGGATCTCCACCCGCTTCCAGCCGAACGTCATCCGGCCGGTCGCGGGCCGCGCCGCGAGCCGGATCGCCACCAGCGCCAGTGCGATGGAGGCGGCGTCGGTGGTCATGTGCGCCGCGTCGGAGAGCAGGGCCAGCGAATCGGCCACGATGCCGACGATCACCTCGCCGATCAGGAAGGTGACGATCACCGCCAGCGCGCCGGCCAGCCAGCGCTTGTCGCTGTCGGCCGACACCCCGTGGTCGTGTCCATGTCCTGCGCCCATCACGTTCACCTCTCCCTGCGGTCCGATCGGTCGCAATCATATGCACACATCGCTATGTATGCAATTCGTTCTTGATTTCCAGCCTAAGTCTCCTCGCCCGGCCACTCGTCGTCGACGACCACCCGGGCGGTCGCGTACCGGTCGGCGATCACCCCGCAGGGATAGGTCGGCCAATAGGACACCGCGCCGGTCGCCTTGTCGATGACGTGCACCGAACCGCCGACCGGCAGCGGCCGGTCCGGCGGCGCGTGCGCCGGTCGCACGGCGAAAACCACGAAACCGCCGGTGAATTCGACGATGTGGCGGTCGGTATCCGGAATCGGGGGCAGGTGGTCGGCCGCGATGCGGGTGGCCTCGGCCCGGTCGACCGGCGTCTGCGCGTCGGTCGGATATGCATGGATGTCCACGTTTTTCGCTCCTCGCCGCGATTGTCGTCGCCCGGGGCCGGTCGTGTCGAGGGTTGCGGCGGAAGCCGGAAAAAGGGCGAGCCCGGGGGCCCTGCTCCCCCCTCCTGGAGCAGGCCCTGGCCGGGCTCGCGACAAAAGTGTCGCGTGGCGGACCATCAGGATCCTGAAGAGTCGCTTAACGCCGTTGTCATCGGTGGCGCGCAGCGCGATAACCCCATATGACGGACAACTCCTGCGGTGCGCACTGCGCGCGACTGTGTACCACCGACGGGCTGGCCGAGGTGCTGGCCGCCGACCGTGGCCTGCTGCACTGGCGGGCGATGCGCAGTCTCGGTGACCCGGGCCTGGCCGAGCACGCCGTGCAGGAGGCCCTGCTGCGCGGCTGGCGCTCGTGCCGCGACTTCGACGCACGGAAGGGCAGTGTGCGGACATGGCTGCTGGCGATCGAGCGCAATGTCGTCGTCGACATCGTGCGGGCGCGCGCCGCCCGGCCCGGTGACGTCGGCTGGGACGACATCACCGAGGTCGCGTGTTGTGGCAAACCGGATTTCGCGGACGGGCTCGTCGACGGGTTGCTCGTCGACCAGCTGCTGGCGCGCCTGTCCGAGCCGCAGCGGGCCGCGGTGGTCGAGGTGATCCTGCGCGATCGCGGATACCGGGAAGTGGCCGCGGATTTCGGCGTTCCGGTCGGCACCGTCAAGACCCGCGTGCACTACGCGCTGCGCTCGCTGCGGCAATTGCCCGAGGTTGCCTGATCGGCCTGTTCCGGTCGTGATCTGGGCGCGTGACCAGCGCTGATTCGCTTTTTCTCCCTGTCACATTTCGGTAACTGTGCTTGCCCTGTGGTTACCCACGTTGCAAGAGTGAACCACTGGGTTTGGTGTTACCAATGGGAAGGGAGGGGTGCTCCGTTCCGGAGCACCGACCGAACATGCAACCAAACATCATCAAGGCCGGTCTCTGCTCCACCGTCTCCGCCGCGGTCGTGATCTCGCTGACCGGGCTCGTGCCCGGCCCTGCCGCCGCGGCGCCCGAGCCCGCCACCGGCGACCAGCTCGTAGGGAAGACGATCTTCCTCGACCCCGGTCATCAGGGGTCCGCGCATGCGGAGAATCTGGGCCGCCAGGTCGACAACGGCCGCGGCGGCACCAAGGACTGCCAGACCACCGGCATGACGTCGCTGAACGGCGTCCCCGAGCACACCATCAACTGGAATGTCGCCGAGCTGGTGAAGGTGTCGCTGCAGGCGCTGGGCGCCGATGTGGTGCTCAGCCGCGCCGACGACGCAGGCTGGGGCGGGTGCGTCGACGATCGCGCCCGCGCCGCCAACCAGTCCGGCGCCGCGGTCGCGGTGAGCATCCACGCTGACAGCGCGCCCGCCGACCAGCGCGGTTTCCACCTGATCGTGCCGCAGCTGCCCATCCCGGACTCGGCCGCCGACCTGGCGCAGTCCGGCCCTGGTCGCGCCGCCTCGGCCGTGGTCCGCGACGCCTACCTCGCCGCGGGCTTCCCGCCCGCCACCTATGCCGGTGTCAGCAACGGCCTGCAGACCCGCGCGGACGTCGCCGGTCCGGCCTTGACGCAGGTGCCGCTGGTTTTCGTGGAGATGGGCAACGGCGCCAATCCCGAGGACGCCGCGCTGCTCGAATCGCGCGAGGGTCAACTGAAGCACGCCGTCGCCATCACGACCGGGGTGGTCGGGTTCCTGCTGGGCAAGGCGATCGGGGCGGCTGTGCCCGCGTTCGCACCGGATTCGACACCCGCTCCTGCCCGGGCGCCCGCGGCCACCACCGCGCCGACGCCCGCGCAGCAGCCGGAGGTGGCATCACCATCGACCTCGGGACCCGGAGCGGCCTCCACTTCGGGTCCGAAGTCCAGCGGCGCTCCCACCCCATCCGGTGAAGCCGCCGACGCGCCCGCGCCGACGCAGCGTTCCGCCGCCACGCCGACATCGCCTGCTCCGGCCGACACCCCCGCGCCTGCCCCAGCCGACTCGACTGCGCCAACCGACGGCAACGGCGACGTGCCTGCTCCGGCCGGCGGCAACTCGCCTGCTCCGGCAGGCGGAAACGCGCCTGATCCGGCTGGCGGACCTGCTCCGGCCGACATGTCTCCGCTGGCTGGCGCGCCTGCCCGCGCCAACGTGCCTGCTCCGGCCCATGGACCTGCCTCAGCCGACACCACTGCTCCAGCCGCTCCGGCTGACTCGCAGGCTCCCGCAAACTCGCCGACACCAGCTGACGTGCCTGCACCGGCCAACGCGCCTGCTCCGGCTGGCGTGCCTGCTCCGGCTGGCGTGCCTGCTCCGGCTGACGCGCCCGCCCCGGCCAACGCGCCCGCCCCGGCTGGCGCCCCCGCCCCGGCCAACGCGCCTGCCCCGGCTGACGCCAACGCGCCCGCCCCGGCTGACGCCAACGCACCGGCCCCCGCCGATGCCCCCGCTCCGGCCCCTGCCCCCGCCGACCCGCAGGTTCCCGCCGCGACCCCGGACCAGAAGCCACCCACCGGCGACCAGCCGCCCGCGGCCGAGCCCACCCCGACCACCACACCTGCACCCGCGCAAACGGCGGCCATCATCCCGGCCCACGCCCCGATCGGCGCCCCGGTGCCCGCGATCGCGCCCGCACAGCACCCGATCCCCGCCGATCGCCTGCCGAGCGGTTCCACCGGCCGTCTGACAGCTCCCGGCGGCGGTCCGGCTCCGGCCGATCAGGCCCCCGCCCAGCAGCAGGCCCCGAAGCCGCGGACCGGGTCGGCCGGTCAGCTGAAGGTTCCCGGTGGCACCGAAGCGCGCACCGCCGCGCCGGGCGCTCCCGAGGCACCGGCGACAGCCACTCCGCGTAAACGAGCTCCCGCCCCGAAGCCCCAGGCGGCCCCGAAGCCCCAGGTGGCTCCGAATGCCCCGTCCGATTCCGATTCCGAACTCGATCTCAGCGAACTCGGCGGCCCGATCCTCACTGTCATGAATCTGCTGATGCCCCTGGCCCAGTCCCTCGGCATGGATGACACCGCCATGATCAGCCAGCTGATCAACCTGGCCTACACCCTGGTCGGCATCGTGTTCGGCCCGTCCGAGTAACCGAGCGCACCCGAAGCCGCCGACTCCGCCCAGGGGCCGGCGGCTTCGGCCGTTCGGGCACAATCGGCACAGTGATTCCTGTGGTGATCGTTGCGGGTTTTCTCGGATCGGGGAAGACGACCCTGCTCAACTCTCTGTTGCGCAACAACCGGGGCACCCGGATCGGCGTGGTGGTCAACGACTTCGGCGCGGTGAACATCGACGCGATGCTGGTGGCCGGGCAGGTCGACGCGATGGTGTCGGTGGGCAACGGCTGCGTGTGCTGCGCGGTCGACGTCTCCGAGCTCGACGACCTGTTCGCGCGCCTGGCCCAGCCGCGCAGCGCCGTCGACGTGATCGTGGTGGAGGCCAGTGGGCTGGCCGAGCCGCGGAATCTGATCCGGATGGTGGTGGCCAACCCGAATCCGCGGATCGGGTACGGCGGATTGGTCGAGGTCGTCGACGCCGAGCTGTTCGGCGAGACCAGCGCCGAGCACCCCGAGCTGGTGACCCATCTGCGGCTGGCGGATCTGGTGCTGGTGAACAAGGCCGACCGGGTGCCGGCGGACACGCTGGCCGCACTGCGCGAGCAGATCGCGGGCTGGGTGGGCCAGGTCCCGGTCTACGCGACGACCCACGGCCGCGTCGACCCCGGACTGCTGTTCGACGATCGCGAGCTCGACACGCCGAAGGTGGCCCAGCAGTTGAGTTTCGACTCCCTGCTCGACGAACACGACCACGATCACGACGACCCCGACCACCGGCACCTGCACGACGAATACGTGTCGGTGTCGTTCACCAGCAAGCGCGCGCTGAACCCCCGTGCCCTGATCGCCTTCCTGGAGGACCCGCCGCCGGGCCTGTTCCGCGCCAAGGGCTGCGTGGCCTTCGCGGTGGCGGGGGAGCGGCGCAGATTCGAGATGCACCTGGTCGGCAGACACGTGGTGTTCACGCCGGGCCCGTGGGCGCGCGGCGAGGAACGGGTGTCGAATCTGGTGCTGATCGGCTCCGGCCTCGACACCGACGCGGCATTGGATCGCTTGCACGCCACCGTCTTCGATGGCGAGGAACCGATGGACGAGCAGGCGATGCTCGGCGTGTGGCGCTACACCCCGCAGTGACGCTCAGCCGCAGGCATTGACCCATTCGGACAGGCCGTCGGCGAACAGCTGTCGCTTCCAGATCGGCACCTCGTGCTTGATCCGGTCGACGAGTTCGGCGCAGACGGTGAACGCCTCGGCCCGATGCGGCGCGGCGACCGCGACGACGATCGCCAGATCGCCGATGGTGAGCGAACCGATACGATGGGTCGCGGCGACCGGAAGCCCGTGCGCGGCAGCGACTTCGGCGCAGATGGCAGTCAGGAACCGCTCGGCCTGCGGGTGGGCGGAGTACTCCAGCGAGGTTACGGCCTGGCCGCTGTCGTGATTGCGCACCTTGCCGGTGAAAACGACGACAGCGCCGAATTCCGGTCCGTCGACAGCGCTTTCGACGGCGATGGGATCGAGCGCCTGATCGCTGATCGCGGTCAGGCGCACCGCGCCGTGGTCATTCATGGTCGCCGCCTCCGGCTACTTGCGCGAGCAGATGGTCCAACAGTGGTTCCAGGACCGCGATCCCGTCCTTCACCCCGCCCGGCGATCCGGGCAGGTTGACCACGACGGTGTGGCCCGCCAGTCCCGCGACACCCCGGCTGAGCGCGGCGAGCGGGAACTTCGCGGTGCCACGCTGCCGGATGGCGTCGGCGACACCGGGCAGTTCGCGGTCGAGGACGGCGCGGGTGGCCTCGGGGGTGGCATCGGTGGGTGAGGCACCGGTGCCGCCGGTGGTGATCACCAGCGCGGGTCCGCCGAGCAGCGCGTCGGCCAGGCCGGTCGCGATGTCGGCATCGGCGTACACGAGCGGACCACGCACCGAGAAGTCTTGCGCTGTCAGCCATTCGGTGAGCACCGGTCCGGTGGTGTCGACGCGGGTGCCCGCTGCCGCACCGGTGGACGCGACCACGACCACCGCGGAACGCGAATCGCGCACGGAGACCGCGTGTTCGGTCGCCATCGCGGTGCCGATCGGTGTGGCGGTCGCCGGAGCGAGCTCCTCGATGCCGTCGGCAGGTGCCGCATCCGGCGCGGATCCGGTGTCGACCTGGGCCAACCGGCTCAGCGCCTCGCCGGAGGGTTCGGCTTCCGGCCGCACCCAATGCCCGTGCTTCCCACCTTCTTTGGTGAGCAACCGCACCCCGTTCATCACCGCGGCGGGATCGACGGCCTTCACCATGTCGTGCAACGTGAGCCCCGCCACGGCGACGGCGGTCAGCGCCTCCATCTCGACCCCGGTCGGCCCGGTGGTCTTCGCGGTCGCCTCCACCGTGATGGTCGTCTCGGTGAACCCGAACTCCACCTTCACCGACGACAGCGCCAGCTGGTGACACAGCGGGATCAGCTCGGAAGTCTTCTTGGCACCGGCGATTCCGGCCAGCCGCGCCGTCGACAGCACGTCCGCCTTGGGCATGCCCTCGGCCCGGACGAGCGCGACGACCTCGGCGGTGGTCTGCAATTCGCCTGCGGCAACGGCGATCCGGGCGGTATCGGCCTTGGCGCTGACATCGACCATGCGTGCCCGACCCTCGCGGTCGACGTGGGACAACTCGCTCATAGTTTCAAGATTCGCACAGTGGCACCAGCGGGCAGCGAGGTGACCTCGGCGGGCACATCCACCAGGACATCGGCCCATGCCATGCCGGCGATGAGATGGGAGCCGGGGCCCGAGACGACCTCGACGCCGTCGTCGGTCACCAGGCCACGCAGATACTGACGCCGTCCCGCGGGGGAGCGCACCGGCGTCAGCAAGGTCACCTCGGCGGTGGCGGGTGCGGGCAGACCGCCCAGTGCGCGCACCACATCACGGGCGAACACCGAGTAGGACACCGTCGTGCTCACCGGATTCCCGGGGAAGCTGAGCACGGGCACACCGTCGACGACCGTGTATCCCTGCGGCCCGCCCGGCTGCACCGCGACCGAACCGAAGGTGCCGCCGAGCGGTTCCAGCACATCCTTGACGACCTCGAAATCGCCCTTGGACACCCCGCCGGAGGTGAAGACGAGATCGGCGGCGGCGACCGCGGCGCGCAGCACGGCGGTGAACTCCGCCGGATCGTCGGTGCTGTGCGCGACCTCGACGACCTCGGCACCGTCGGCCCGCAAGGCAGCGGCCAGCGCGATCCCGTTCGAGTTGTAGATCTGTCCCGGCGCCAGTTCGGCCCCGGCGGGCTGGAGTTCGTCGCCGGTGGTGATGCAGACAGCCCGTAGTCGGCTCAGTACCGGCACACTCGGCAGGCCGACGGCCGCCAGCGCGGCGATGTGCCGGGGCGCGAGCACGGTGCCCGCCTTGGCGACCAGCTCACCGGCGCGCACATCGGTACCGGCCTCCCGCACGAACTCGCCGCGACCGCGACCACGCTCGACGACGATCCGGCCCTCGCCCGCCTGCACGTCCTCGACCGGGACGACACAGTCGGCGCCGGGCGGAATCGGCGCACCGGTCATCACCTTGAGCGCCGAACCCGCGGGCAGCGCCGCCGTTCCCGGCTTGCCCGCCGCGACGACACCGGCGACCGGCAAGGTCACCGGGGTGACGGTGACATCGGCGGCGCGCACCGCGTATCCGTCCATCGCCGAGTTCCGGAACACCGGGAGGTCGATGGGTGATGCCACATCGGCCGAGAGCACGCGGCCGAGCGCATCGGGCACCGGCACCTGTTCATCGGCGCGGTCGGCGAGGTGGGCCAGCAGCGCGGCGACGGTGTCGCGGTACTCGTCGACGCTGCGCGCCGACGCGGTGGCGGGCCGGGGAGTCATGCTGCCAGCCTAATCGCCGTCCGACCGGCGAGTTCTTCCCGCGTCGCTCACAGCGTCCGCGCGGGGGTGGTGAGCTGTCGACTTCGTGACAGATCGGC
Source organism: Nocardia sp. NPDC055029 (assembly GCF_053608525.1). Lineage (NCBI taxonomy): Bacteria > Bacillati > Actinomycetota > Actinomycetes > Mycobacteriales > Nocardiaceae > Nocardia > Nocardia sp. NPDC055029. The sequence continues at coordinate 20,840 of NZ_JBSGVQ010000031.1, read as the reverse complement.
GCTCCGCACCGTTCGCGCCGGGCTCGACGAGTCATACTGTAGGAATGACGCTGGTCGAAATGGGGATACCCGCTGTGCGATCGGAGCGGCCTTCCCTAGACGGCCGGCCCGAGACGCCGCTCCTCGTCGACCGCTTCGGCCGGGTCGCGCGCGATCTGCGGGTCTCCATCACCGAGAAGTGCTCGCTGCGCTGTACCTATTGCATGCCCGAGGAAGGGCTGCCGCCGATCCCGCGCGAGGAGCTGCTCAGCGCCGACGAGATCGTGCGGCTGGTCTCGCTCGCGGTGCGCGAACTCGGCGTGCGCGAGGTCCGCTTCACCGGTGGCGAGCCGCTGATGCGCCGCGAGCTCGAGGACATCATCGCGGGCTGTCACGCGGCCGTGCCGGGCACGCCGCTGGCGATGACGACCAACGGCGTCGGTCTCGAACACCGCGCGCACGCCCTCGCGAAGGCGGGCCTGAGCAGGGTCAATGTCTCCCTCGACACCGTCGACCGGGTCGATTTCACCCGGCTGACCCGCCGCGACCGGCTCGAATCGGTGCTCAACGGCATCCGTGCCGCCCGCGACGCCGGCCTGGCTCCGGTGAAGGTGAACGCGGTCCTGATGCGCCAGAACCTGGCCGGTGCGCCGAACCTGCTCGCGTGGTGCCTGGCCGAACAGTGCGAGCTGCGGTTCATCGAGGAGATGCCGCTCGACGCCGACCACGAGTGGGCGCGCACCAACATGGTGACCGCGGCCGACCTCCTCGAGGTGCTCGGCGAGCGGTTCGCGCTCACCGAGGTCGGTCGCTCCGATCCCTCGGCGCCGGCCGAGAAATGGCTGGTCGACGGCGGGCCGGCGACGGTCGGCATCATTGCCACCGTCACCCGCAAGTTCTGCGACAGCTGCGACCGCACCCGGCTCACCGCCGACGGCATGCTGCGCTCGTGCCTGTTCAGCGACCAGGAGTTCGACGTGCGGACCGCGCTGCGCGCCGGCGCCGACGACGACGAGGTCGCCGAGCTGTGGCGCGGCGCGATGTGGCAGAAATGGGCTGGTCACGGCATCGACGCCGCCGGCTTCGTCCCCCCGGAACGCACGATGGGAGCCATCGGTGGTTGAGGTCCGCTACTTCGCCGCGATCGCCGACGCCGTCGGCAAGAACACCGAATCACTCGAACTCCCGCCCGGCGCGACCGTCGCCGATCTGCGCGCCACCCTCGCCGCCACCTACGGCTCCGAGGTCGACTCCCTCGTCGGCGTCTGCGCGTTCCTGATCGGCGACGAACTCACCCGCGACCCGTCGGCCATGCTCCGCGACCGCGTCGACGTCCTGCCCCCCTTCGCGGGCGGCTAGCCACGTGGTCCAGAGCAAAGCCCTTGACGTCGCCACCTACCTGGCCGAACTCCCCGCCGACCGCCGCGCGGCCCTGACCCGCCTGCGCGAGCTGTGTCTGACCGAGCTCCCCGGCTTCACCGAGGTCATGGCCCACGGCATGCCCGTCTACGAACGCGACGGCGTCGGCGAGATCGCCTTCGCCAGCCAGAAGCAGTACATCTCCTTCTACCTGCTGCGCTCCGACGTCCGCGCCGCCTTCGACGACCGCCTGTCGACCCAGGACATGGGCAAAGGCTGCCTCCGGTTCCGCAACCCGGCCGAGATCGACTTCGACCTGGTGCGAGACCTCTTGCGCGCCACCGCCTCCGGCGACGGCGCCGTCATCTGCTGAGACTCAGCGCCACCAGGTGTCGAGGGGGGTCACCGGGACGGTGCGCTTGTGGCGGGTGTTGGTGAAGATCGACTCGACACGGGCGGCGACCTCGGGAGTGACGTCCTTGCCTTCGAGGTAGTCGTCGATTTCGGCGTAGCGCAGGCCGAGGGCTTCCTCGTCGGGCAGGGCGGGGCGGTCGTCCTCGAGGTCGGCGGTGGGGACCTTGGACCAGATGGTCGACGGTGCGCCCAGCTCCTGTAGCAGGGCAGCGCCCTGACGCTTGGTGAGACCGGTGAGCGGGGTCAGGTCGACGCCGCCGTCACCGAACTTGGTGAAGAACCCGGTGACCGCCTCCGCGGCGTGATCGGTGCCGACCACCAGCAGGTTCTCCTGCCCGGCCAGCGCGTACTGGGCGACCATCCGCTCGCGGGCCTTGATATTGCCGCGCACGAAATCGCGCAGCCGCTCGTGATCGAGCGCGCCAGCGACCTCGGCGGCCACCGAGTCGGCGCCGGGCCGGATGTTCACCACGACCGACCGATCGGGGTCGATGAAGTTCAGGGCGGTCTGGGCATCGTGTTCGTCGGCCTGGACGCCGTAGGGCAGGCGCACGGCGAGGAACTTCGCCTCGATGCCGTCGGCGCGCAGCTCCTCGACGGCGAGCTGGCACAGCCTGCCCGCGAGCGCACTGTCCTGGCCGCCGCTGATGCCGAGGGCGAAGCCCGCGGCGGGGGTGGAGTTCAGGTAGTCCTTGAGGAAATCGACGCGACGGCGGACCTCCTGCTTCGGCTCGATCTCCGGCAGCACGCCCAACTCGGCGATGATCTGTTCACGCAGTGTCCCCATGCGGCCTCACTCTACTTGTGTGGCAGCCGAAACGACCCGGCGAACGAGCCATTCCCAGTTGTCGCCGATCTGAGCACGGGTGTAGCCCAGGATGGCGATCTGGTGAATGACCAGCGCCGCCGACAGCGTCGACAGCAGCGTGTCGGCGATCAGCGGCAGCTCCCCGCTCACCCCCGCCGCACGCAACAGCAGCACGACATGCGCCTTGTGCAGGCCGTACGGCCCACCGCCGAAACGCCCCTTCTCCTCGGCCGCCCGGTGCAGATCGCCCTCGACCTCGATGTCGAGCAGCCGGGTCCGCCCGAACGCGATCAGCCGCTCGACCGGGCTCGCGTCGGGGCCGAGCGGGGCGGGTCCGAACATGAACGCGGCCTGGAACTTCTGTTCGGAGTGGTCGAGCAGGGCCAGCATCAGCCCGGTGCGATTGCCGAACCGGCGGAAGACGGTGCCCTTGCCGACGCCCGCGCGCTTGGCGACGGCATCCATCGTCAGCCCGGCGACCCCGTGCTCGCGCACCAGCTGCTGGGCCGCGTCGAGCAGCAGCGCCCGGTTGCGGGCGGCGTCGGCGCGCTCGATCGGCTCGGCATTGCCGGGCAGCGGCTGCCCGATCGGCAGCAACGGCGGCCCGTCCGACCTGGGTGTGCTGTAGCTCACGCCGCTCACACGTCCTCCGCGGGAAGTAATCGGACTGGGGTCCGGTTAATGTCGGATGAAACTTCGATCATCCCACTGAGTACACCAGGAGTCGTCATGGCCGGGACCCGCATCCTCACTCTCGTCGGAAGCCTGCGCGCGGGCTCGATCAACCGCAGGCTCGCCGAGGCTGCCGTGCAGACCGCGCCGGACGGCGTCGAGATCGCGATCTACGAGGGTCTCGGTGAGATCCCGTTCTACAACGAGGACCTGGACGTCCCCGGCTCGGTCCCCGCGCGGGCCCAGGCGCTGCGCGACGCGGTCGCCGCGGCCGACGGCGTCCTGCTGGTCACCCCCGAATACAACGGCACCCTGCCCGCCGTGCTGAAGAACGCCATCGACTGGGCCTCGCGCCCGTACGGCGCCGGCGCGATCAAGGGCAAGCCGGTCGCCGTCGTGAGCGCGTCGATCAGCCCGCGGGCGGCCGAGTGGGCCCACGGTGACGCGGTCAAGGCCGTCGGTGTCGCGGGCGGCGTCGTCGTCGAGACGGCCACCGCGCGTTTCGGCACCATCGGCGAGCGCTTCGGCCAGACCCACCCGGCCCAGGATGCCGAGGCGCTGACCCAGCTCGGCGCCACCGTCCACGAGCTGGTCGCCGCTGCTGAGGGCGAGCTCGTCAGGGCGTAAGCTGTCGGTCGGCTCGAACGGGGCGTCGCATCCATCGCGGAGGCGACGCCCCTTCGCTGTCTGCGAAGTTTGCTGAAGACTCGCCGGGATGCAAAATCGTGATCTGGACCACTGTTTTCCCTGCGTGTCGATCGCGCGTCCTGGGACTTACCGCGTCGGAATTACATCTGTGCGACTCGCAACACCTTGTGTTGTTCCAATCTGTCGGCCACTAGGTGTAGTGTCTCCAGTACTGGAAGACGGTGTGAAGCCACCACTGATCGGGCCCAAGGGAAGGGGTTACGAGCAGGGCTTTCTTCGCCAGATCCAGGAGTTTGCGCAGCATCACCGTTCGTGCACTGCATACGGATCACAGGCTGTGGATCAGGCATAGGAGAGAGGGACTCTAGATGACCATCACCGTGTACACCAAGCCCGCTTGCGTCCAGTGCAATGCCACCTACAAGGCGCTCGACAAGGCCGGGGTGGACTACGAGATCATCGACATCTCCGAGAACACCGACGCGCGCGACTACGTCATGGCGCTCGGCTACCTGCAGGCGCCCGTCGTCGTCGCGGGCGAGGATCACTGGTCGGGCTTCCGTCCCGACCGCATCAAGTCGCTCGCGGTCGCGGCCGCCTAGGACTTCGCTGGAAGGAGGCGTCATGCCCGAGCGGATCACTCCGGGCGGGCTGGTCTACTTCTCCAGCGCTTCGGAGAACACTCATCGTTTCGTCGAGAAGCTGGGCCTCCCGGCTACTCGGCTACCACTGCACACCGCTGATTCGCTGCGCGTCGACGAACCCTACGTGCTGATCACTCCTACTTACGGGGGTGGTCGGCACGTCATGGGTGGGCAACGGTCCGACAAGGACCTCGTACCGCGGCAGGTCGCCAAGTTCCTCAACGACCCGCACAACCGCGCCCTGCTGCGCGGGGTGATCGCGGCCGGCAACACGAACTTCGGCGATACCTATTGCGCCGCAGGCGACATCATCTCGCGCAAGTGCGGGGTGCCGTACCTGTATCGCTTCGAACTCATGGGAACCGCTGAGGACGTCGTGCGCGTCCGAGAGGGATTGGGATTGTTTTGGCAACAGCAACCACAGCACCGACCGGCAAGACTGCCCGCCTAGAGCAGGCCGCGGTGCGCGCCGACGCGGGCGAGGTACTCGACTACCACGCCCTCAACGCGATGCTGAACCTGTACGGCCCCGACGGCAAGATCCAGTTCGACAAGGACCGCGAGGCCGCACACCAGTACTTCTTGCAGCACGTCAACCAGAACACGGTCTTCTTCCACAACCTGGACGAGAAGCTGGACTACCTGGTCAAGGAGAACTACTACGAGACCGAGGTTCTCGACCAGTACAGCCGCGGGTACATCAAGGCCCTGTTCCAGCAGGCCTACGCCAAGAAGTTCCGGTTCCCCACCTTCCTCGGCGCGTTCAAGTACTACACCTCGTACACGCTCAAGACCTTCGACGGCAAGCGCTACCTGGAGCGTTTCGAGGACCGCGTCGTCATGGTCGCGCTGACGCTGGCCGCGGGCGACGAGGTGCTGGCGAGCAAGCTGGTCGACGAGATCATCGACGGTCGTTTCCAGCCCGCCACCCCGACCTTCCTCAACTCCGGCAAGAAGCAGCGCGGCGAGCCTGTGTCCTGCTTCCTGCTGCGCATCGAGGACAACATGGAGTCCATCGGGCGCTCCATCAACTCCGCGCTGCAGCTGTCCAAGCGCGGCGGCGGAGTCGCGCTGCTGCTGAGCAACATTCGTGAGCACGGCGCGCCGATCAAGAAGATCGAGAACCAGAGCTCGGGTGTCATCCCGATCATGAAGCTGCTCGAGGACTCGTTCTCCTACGCCAACCAGCTGGGCGCGCGCCAAGGCGCGGGCGCGGTGTACCTGCACGCGCACCACCCCGACATCTACCGCTTCCTCGACACCAAGCGCGAGAACGCGGACGAGAAGATCCGCATCAAGACGCTCTCGCTGGGTGTGGTGATCCCCGACATCACCTTCGAGCTGGCGAAGAAGAACGAGGACATGTACCTGTTCTCGCCGTACGACGTCGAGCGCATCTACGGCAAGCCGTTCGCCGATGTCGACGTCACCGAGAAGTACTACGAGATGGTCGACGACAAGCGCATCCGCAAGTCGAAGATCAAGGCGCGCGAGTTCTTCCAGACCATCGCCGAGCTGCAGTTCGAGTCGGGCTACCCCTACATCATGTTCGAGGACACGGTGAACCGGGCCAACCCGATCAAGGGCAAGATCACCCACTCGAACCTGTGCTCGGAGATCCTGCAGGTCTCCACCCCCTCGGAATTCAACGATGATCTGTCGTATTCCAAGGTGGGCAAGGACATTTCGTGCAACCTGGGCTCGCTCAATATCGCCAAGGCGATGGACTCGCCCGACTTCGGCCAGACCATCGAGACCTCGATCCGCGCGCTGACCGCGGTGTCGGATCAGACCCACATCTACTCGGTGCCCTCGATCGAGCAGGGCAACAACGAGTCCCACGCCATCGGCCTCGGCCAGATGAACCTGCACGGGTACCTGGCGCGTGAGCGGGTCCACTACGGCTCCGAAGAAGGTGTGGATTTCACCAACATCTACTTCTATACCGTTGTCTACCACGCGATCCGGGCCTCGAACCTGATCGCCAAGGAGCGCGGCACCGCCTTCGGTGGATTCGCCGACTCCAAGTATGCCAGCGGCGAGTACTTCGACAAGTACACCGATCAGGCGTGGGAGCCCAAGACCGACAAGGTCGCCCAGCTCTTCGCCGACGCGGGCGTGCACATCCCCACCCAGGACGACTGGCGTGAGCTGAAGGCCTCGGTGCAGGAGTTCGGCATCTACAACCAGAACCTGCAGGCCGTCCCGCCGACCGGTTCGATCTCCTACATCAACCACTCCACCAGCTCGATCCACCCGGTGGCGTCGAAGATCGAGATCCGCAAGGAAGGCAAGATCGGCCGCGTCTACTACCCGGCCCCGTACCTCGACAACGACAACCTCGAGTACTACGACGACGCCTACGAAATCGGCTACGAGAAGATCATCGACACCTACGCCGCCGCCACCCAGCACGTAGACCAGGGCCTGTCCCTGACCCTGTTCTTCAAGGACACCGCCACCACCCGCGACCTCAACAGGGCCCAGATCTACGCCTGGCGCAAGGGCATCAAGACGCTCTACTACATCCGCCTGCGCCAGATGGCCCTCGAGGGGACCGAGGTGGAGGGCTGCGTGTCCTGCATGCTGTGACCGCTGACGGGTGGCTGCCCTGACCGGCCACCCCTCAGCGGTGTTCGACATCTGCCTCCATTCGTGACACTATTCGAACGATTCGAAACGCAATTCGAATCGTTCGAATAGAGGTCGGGAGGTGTCGATGAACGCGCAGCCGCTCGAAGAGCGCACTTTTCTGCCCGATGCCGGTGAGCAACTCGCACCGGTCATGAGTTTTCTCGAAGCGCACGAACGTCGCTGGGGTACCGCGGCGAAGCCGAGCTATGCGCTGGTGGGCGCCGACGAGGGCGATCGCATCGAGCTGCCGGGGGAAGTGCATCAAGCACTGAAGCAGGTGGTCGCGGCCTTGCTCGCAGGCAAAGCCGTCACCATCGCGCCGCACAGCATGACCCTGACGTCCCAGCAAGCGGCCGACCTGCTCGGGGTGAGCAGGCCGACGGTCAAGCGGCTGATCGAGAAGAACGAGCTACCGGCCGAGCGGGTGGGTACAAGGCACCGCCTGAAACTCGATGACGTGCTCGACTACCGCGAAGCGAGAAGGCGCCGCCAATACGATGCGCTCGCTGCTACAGCGGCCGACCTCGCAGACGAAGAGGACCGCGGGGAGATCGAACGTCGACTCCGTGAAGCTCGACGCATCGTTTCGGAACGGAACAAGGGCACACACGACTGAGGGCGGGGCAGTGTTCGCGGTACTTCTGGATACTTGTGTTCTCTGGCCCAGTCTGCAACGTGACTTCCTGCTGTCCCTGGCAGTCGAAGGCTTGTACCGGCCACTGTGGTCCGACCGAATCCTGGGTGAACTCGAGCAGTGCGAACTGCTGAAGTCGGAGCGACGCGGCGAAGACTGCCATGCCGCCGCACAGCGGGCGAACGGTCTGGTCCAAGCGCTGCGGTCGGCGTTCGATGACGCGCTGGTTGTGAACTGGGAACCCTACGAAGGCACCTTCGGCCTTCCCGACCCGAACGACGAGCATGTCGTCGGCGCGGCCGTGGTCGGGGGTGCCGACGCGATCGTCACGGACAACCTGCGTGATTTCCCTGTCGCCCGACTGCCGGAAGGGATCTCAGTTCGTTCGGCAGCGGCGTTCGCCGCCGACACGGTCGCTGTCGCCCCAGACATCGCCAGGTATGCCTTGGAAGCGATGCTGCGTCGGTACCGAAATCCGCCAGTCATGGTGGAAGAGGCGATGTCACTGTTGGCGTCGCGGTACCACATGGACGAAGCGGTAGAGCTCCTGCGTGACGGAGCGACTCGGTGAACTGAGGTTGAGAGTCGTGTGTCCTGCATGCTGTGAGCTCGTGTGGGAGACCGCCCCTTTCGCGTCAGCCGACACTGCCGAAGAGGTCGAAGCAGCACCAGCCGCCGCGGAACCACTGGGCGATCAGCTGCCAGAACGAGGGGTAGGTGCCGTCGGCGTGGCGTAGCTGGAGGCCGAAGGAGCACTTGCCGAATGTGGTCCGGGAGAGCCGCTGGACGACCGTGCGGTGCAGGAAGGATGCGCTGAGCCACGCGAGGATGCCGTACAGGACGGCGGTCGGGCCGGGGGCGAGGTACCAGGTGGTGGCGCCGATCGCGGCGTGCAGCGTCATGTCGATGAGGAAGGCGGGGATGACCCCTGTCTCGTCGCCGGTGGCAGTGCGTCCGGTGAGCGGGAATTCGTCTTTCGGGCGCGGCGGTTCGGCGGTATCGCGTGCGACGAATGTCAGTCGCCCGTTGGCGTCGCGCTCGTATCCGCCGTTCCTCGCCGCGCGCCGGGGCGGTGCTGCATTGGTCATGTGGCTCAGCGTGGTCGACACCGCTTAACAAGCACCCGGTGCCGACCTTGCCGACCTGGTCGCGGTGGCGGATCGTGGTGCCGCCACCGCGTGCATGGGCGTCAGGGTCAGCCTGCGGAACCGCTGGACAACCAGGGGAATCCGGAAGACGACCCGCCGCCACCGCCGGTGGGCAGATCGGCGCCCGCCGACCCGGGACGGTGGATGCGGACGGTAACCGGGTCGGTGCCGTCGGCCACTACGGTGACGATGCGCGTGCCTGCCGCCGAGGTGACCCGCCCACCGGTGACCCGCACCTCGTACTCGTCGGGATGGAAGAGGTCGGAGACATAGATCTCGGTCGGTGCCGAGGCGGCACGCGGACGGTATCGGTAGGCGAAATCGCCGGTGCCGGAATCGAAGATCATCGCGTCGGGCGTGCCTGCGGTGGCCTGCGGATAGGTGCGGACGAGTTCGCGGCCGAGGTCGCCGCGGAAGGGGTCGCCGTTGTTGCCGCGGTAGTGCCAGTAGTGCCAGCCGATGAAGCGCTGGTCGGCGCGAGTGGTGGTGTTGCGCAACACCGTCGGATCGCCGTCGCCGAATTCGGTGACCATCGTGGGGATGTCGGTGCGATCGGTGAACGAGTCGATGTTGGACCAGGTTTTGTCCTGCTGCACCGGGCACACCGCGCGCAGTTCCTCGGGGAGGCCGAGGTAGATGGCGAGCTGGCTGGGGATGCAGTAGTCGTGCGGGGAGAACACGATGTCGGTGCTGGTGATCGGCGGATTCTTGCCGAGATGGCTCGGCATCGTCTCGTTCCAGGTGACATTGGGCTCCCAGAACACCGGCACAGCGGCATTGCGGGCCCGCACCGCGTCGGTCAATCGTTGCAGTGCGCGTTGATATTTCGCGTCGAAGTCCGGGCACCCGTTCGGAAAGCAGCTGAGAAACGGTGAGCCGGGCCATGGTTCGTTGAGCAGCTCGATGCCGAGCACGCTCGCGCGCCCGTTCATCCGCTCGGCGAGGGCGCCCAGTGCGACTCCGAGATGGTCGAGAACGCCGTGGGTGTTGTTCCAGACCTCGTCCCATCCGGCGTTCATACTCGGCATGAGGTAGTACAGCGGGAAGCCCGGATTGGGCTCACCGTCGGATGGCCTGGCCCGGATGGCCCATTCGGGAAATCCGTTGCCACCCCAGATCTCCGACAGCCCGTCCTGATGATTGTCGAGCAGCGTGTAGATCCCGTGCGCGGCAAGGGTATCCACCACATTCTCGACCCTGTCGAGATAGGCGGTGTCGACCACGCCCTCGCTCGGCATCAACCCGTCGAACGAGACCCCGAGTCGCACCGTATTGAATCCGTGCCGCGCCAGCAGCGCCGCCGACGCGTCGGTCAGGGCGAACCCGTCACCGGGCTCCAGATACGGCGCGTCCTTGTCGACCGTGTTCACTCCGTGCAGCAACACCGTCCGCCCGAACCCGTCGACCAGCGCGGCACCCTGTGCCCGCACCGGCGTCAACGCGGCCCCCGGCTCCGCCCCCACCGGCGACACCGCGGCGGTCGCCATCATTCCCACCACCAGCGCCGAGGCCGCCGACCACCGCGCCACGTGGCCCCATGGCGATCGACCCGATCCACGCAGCCGTCGAATACCCAGTATCGCCATAGAAATCCCTCGATCCGCAGGTGGACATCCGTTCATTTGAACGCATGTCCAAGTCCGTTGGCGTGAGACCATAGCCGGGCTGGATCGATGTGGTCAAGGCCACATCGATGGTGAAAGCGGGGTGGTGCTCAGCGCAGTGCCGGGATGACCTCGCGTTCGAAGAGTTCGATGCCGGAGGTGTCGTAGGCGGCTTCGGGGAAGTTGAAGATGGCGTACTCGAGGCCGAGATCCTTGACGGCGGTGAGGCGTTCGATGATCTGGTCGGGGGTGCCGACGGCGGCGCTGGTGTCGAACTGTTCGTGGACACGGGCCTTGGCCTCGTCGGCGCCGAGGAAGGGGGTGAACCGGTCGATGATGGCCGAGAGACGTTCCTGGACTTCGCCTTCGGTGCTGCCGACGACCGCATTGAAGTTGGAACTGCGGGTGATCGCGGCGAAATCGGTGCCGACCTCGGCGCAGTGCTGACGCAGGATCTCCGACTTGCGGGTGAACTCCGCCGGCTCACCGCTGAAGTTGGTGTAGTTCGCGTACTGCGCGGCGATCCGCAGCGTCTTCTTCTCGCCGCCGCCGGCGATCCAGATCGGGATGCCGTTCTCCTGCAACGGCTTCGGGTGCACGATGGCGTCGTCTACCTGGTAGTACCTGCCGTCGAGGGTGGCCCGGCCGGTCTGCCAGGCCTGGCGGAAGATCTGCACCCCCTCGTCGAGGCGGCCGAGCCGCTCACCGGCGGAGGGGAAGCCGTAACCGTAAGCGCGCCACTCGTGTTCGTACCAGCCGCCGCCGATCCCCATCTCCACGCGGCCGCCGGAGATCAGGTCGACGGTCGCGGCGACCTTGGCCAGGTAAGCGGGGTTGCGGTAGCTCATGGCGGTACACATCTGCCCGAGCCGCACGCGAGAGGTGCTGGCCGCGAACGCCGACATCAGCGTCCACGCCTCGTGGGTGGCTTCGTCGGTGGGAATGGGCACCGTGTGGAAGTGGTCGTAGACCCAGATCGATTCCCAGTCGGAGCCCGCGTCGAACCGCTGGGCCAGCTCGCGCATCACCGCCCATTGGTCCGCCGGTTCGATGCCGACCAGGTCGAGCCGCCAGCCCTGGGGGACGAAGATGCCGAAGCGCACGGGTTTCTCCTCGGTGTGTTGACGTGTCCTGCCTACTTTTCCCACTGCCGCGCACCGAGGCAACCATTGAACGCGCGCCGCGCTGAATTCTGGACCGGCGGTTATTCGCTTGGCGTCGCGGCAGCGAACGGCCATGCTGGCACGGGTATGAACGATATGCGACAACCACGCCTTGGCGTGGACTTCGGCCGGGTCATCCAGGGGGCCGCGCTCGCGCCGGGCGCCGCGGACACGGCATTCCTGTCCGGCGGCTTCGCCGAGGCGATGAACACGCCGCCCACTCCCGACGCCTTCGACGTTCTGGCCCGGCTGGTGACCCGTTTCGGCGGCAACGCCTGGGTGATCTCCAAGTGTGGCCCGCGGATCGAGGAGCGCACCAGGCAGTGGCTCGACCATCACGACTTCGCCGCCCGCACCGGCATCCCCGGTGACCACCTGCGGTTCTGTCGCTCGCGCGCCGAGAAGGCGCCGCACTGTGCGGAACTGGGCATCACCCACATGATCGACGATCGCCTCGACGTGCACCGGGCCCTGCGCGGCCTGGTGCCACGGCTGTACCTGTTCGGCGCGCAGACCGCGCCTGCCCCCGACTGGCTGTGCCACACGCCCGACTGGCGGTCGGTCGAGCGTGTGGTCGGCGCCGATCTCGACGCCGCGGGTCAGGCGTTGGGGTCGCCGTAGGAGGCGGCGATGTCCTTGGAACTGGGCCAGCGGCTGTAGGTCGGCGACTGCGGCCAGCCATCGGGGCTGTCCTGCCATTCCTCTTGCCTGCCGTAGGGGAGTGCGTCGATCAGGCCGAAGGTGTAGGCGAGCTGTTCGGTGCCGCGGCCGTCGGTGTGCCAGCTGCGGTAGACGGTGTCGCCGTCGCGCAGAAAGGTATTCACCGCGAAGCCCTCGCCGGGGCCAGCGCCCATGTCGGCGCCGAACGGGCTGTCGTGGGTCGAGTACCACGTCATCGTGTTGCCGACCCGCCGCTTGTAGGCGAGGGCCTCGTCGATCGGCCCCTGCGTGACGATCACGAAACGCGCGTCGTAGGCGGCGAGGAAATCCAGCCGCGCGTACTGGGCGGTGAGGCCGGTGCAGCCGGGGCACTGCCAGGTGTTCCCGTCGGTCCACATGTGGTGGTAGGTGATCAGCTGGGAGTGTCCGTCGAAGACCTCGGCGAGCGAAACATCGCTCCCGTCTTCGGCTTTCAGCGTGTAGCCGGGCAGTCGCACGGCGGGCAGGCGCCGCCGTGCAGCTGCGACGGCGTCGAGTTCGCGCGTCGCGGCCTTCTCCCTGATCCGGAGCTTGTCGAGTTCGGTCTGCCAGGTGTCGCGATCGACGATGGTCGGTAGTGCGGTCATGCGGACCACTCCTTCAATGTGTACGGCGTGCACATTTGATATGTTCACACCGTACACTTCGTCGGAAGGGAGTTCAACAGTTGGCCTACCACCACGGTGACCTCGCCGCGGCGCTGGTCGAGGCCGGGCTGGAACTCACCAGGTCGGGCGGTCCCGACGCGCTGACGATCCGTGAGGTCACGCGCCGTGTCGGTGTCACGCCGAATGCCGCCTACCGGCACTTTCCCGACCGGCAGGCGCTGCTGCGCGCGGTGTCGGCCGCGATCGAGGCCGCGATGGCGACGGGGATGGCGGCCGAGCGCGGCTTGGTAGCGCCGCGGGAAAGCCTGCGCGCGGTCGGCCTCGGCTACATCGGATTCGCGCTGGCCGAGCCGGGCTGGTTCGCGGTCGCGTTCTTCGGCGCCGGCGACACCTCGCCGGAGTCGGTCCTCGCCTCGCCCGCCTATCTCGCGCTGGCCGACGCGCTCGACATGATGGTGCACATCGGCGATCTCGCGCCCGCGGCGCGCCAGGCAGCGACCTGGAGTTGCTGGTCCACGGTGCACGGATTCGCCGAACTCGCCCTGCGTGGGCCGCTGCGTCACCTCGACCGCTCCGAGCTGTGGAACCTCGCCGAGCAGGCGGTCGACACGATCATCGCGGGGCTGCCGCGGATGGTGTGATCGGGGTCACTGTGACCAGTGGTACGTCGGTGTAAAGATGAAACGTTCGGGCTCCGCATGTACTCTGCAGGTGGAAGGGTGTGCCCGGGTGGGTACTCCAGGCGATCTGCATCGGCGAAGGCCTGCAGCGACTGCGAGGAGGTGGTGTTGCCATGCGCAGCGAACCCCCCAGTCGAAGGCCGCGCGGCGTCGCCCCTTCGTCCTCTCACTGATTTCCGGCCGATTCGATTCGGCTGTGCGTGACGGTCGTGGCGGTGGACGCCCGCGGTGTGCAACACCGTCTCCCGATCCACTCTCGTAGCATCCACGCGGCCCGGCCGCGGGCATGCGCGCTGTCGCGCCAGAGGACTGTCCCATGTCGCAGATCGATCTCGTCGAAGCACGTCACGTAGCCACCGATACCGTTGTGCCGGAAGCGGATTCGCCGCGCACCGACCAGCCCGCCGTCGCCGAGGACCACTCGGTGACCGAGGCGCTGGAGATCCTGTCGGAATCGGTGCGCCACCTCGTCGAGACCCACCGGGTCGACGGCGCGATGGACTGGCTCGACAGCCGCCCGCCGCACGTCATCGCCGACGCGCTGGCCCGGATGGACGCCGTGCAGGCGGGCGTGGTGTTCCGGCTGCTCGACAAGGACCGCGCGATCACCGTGTTCGAGGAACTCGAGCCGGTGGATCAGCAGCAGATCCTGCAGGGCCTGCGCGAGAAGAGCTTCCGCGATCTCGTCGAGGCGATGGACCCCGACGACCGCGCCCGCATGCTGCACGAGGCCCCCGCCAAGGTGGCCAAGAAGGTCCTGGCCGGACTGAGCCCGCGCGAGCGCCGGATGACCGCCGCGCTGCTCGGCTACCCGGAGGGCTCGGTCGGCCTGTACATGACGCCGGAAGTCGTTGCGCTGCCGGACAATCTGACCGTCGCCCAGGCGCTGGCCTGGGTGCGGGCCAAGGGCGGCAACGCCGAGACCGTGTACACACTGCCCGTCGTCGACTGCGGCCGTAGGCTCACCGGCATCGTCGAACTGCGCGAGCTGGTGCTGCACGCTCCGGAGGCGATGGTGTCCGAACTCGTCGTCACCGAACCGGCTTTCGTGCGCGCCACCGACTCCGCCGAGAAGGCCGCGCGCCTGATGAGCTCAACCAACGACATCAACCTGGTCGTCGTCGACAGCGAGGACCGGGTCGTCGGGCTGCTCACCATCGACGACGCGATGGAGGTGCTCGAGGCCGCCGACAGCGAGGACGTCGCCAAGCAGGCCGGTTCGGCGCCGTGGGAGGGCCACTACATGGCCGCCAAGGTGTTCCAGCTGGCGCGTTACCGGGCGCTGTGGCTGATGCTGCTGCTGTTCGCCGCCACGCTGACCGTCAGTGTCACCGACGTGTTCTCGACGACCCTCGAGCAGGCGGCGAGTCTGGCGCTGTTCATCCCGCTGCTGATCGGCGCGGGTGGCAACGCGGGCGCGCAGGCCGCGACCGCGTGTGTGCGCGCGCTGGCCGTCGGCGAGGTGCGTGTCTCGGACCTGTTCAAGGTGATCTGGCGCGAGTGCCGGGTGGGCCTGGTGCTGGGCAGCATGCTGGCCGCGGCCGGTCTGTTGATCGGCACGCTGTTCGTCGGGCCGAAGATCGCGATCGTCGTGGCCATCACCCTGGTGATCATCTGCGGGTGGGCGGCGACCATCGGTGGCACGATGCCGTTGCTGGCCAAGAAGTTCCGTATCGACCCCGCGGTCGTGTCGGCGCCGATGGTGACCACCCTGGTCGACGCGACCGGCCTGATCATCTACTTCACCACCGCCAAGCTCGTGCTGGGGATCTGAGTTCAGCCCGGCGGGAACAGGGTGAGCGCCTTGGCCATCACGTCCCTGGCGACATCGTCGGTGGCCGCGACCACTTCGACGATGGGGATGCGCCTGCCGAACGCGGTCGACTCGGCAGGTAGCTCGGGGCCGACGGCGGCGGTGTAGATCGGAATCCTGTTGTCGTAGACCGAGACCGACCGGTGCACGGTGCGGCCGTCGATGTGCTCCTCGGTGCTGTTGGCGGCCAGGTATTCGGGGACGCGGTACTCGTAGCCGACGGTGATCTTCTCGCCGCGGTAGCTGAACAGGCACTGGGTGAGGCGCTGCTCGTCGGATGGCACGGCGCCGGCGAGCTTGCCGCGGACCGTGCACGGGTCGGCGCCGAGCAGCACGGTCGGCACGGTGTCGGGGGAGGTGCCCTGGGGTGGCGACTGCCGCCAGCGCTCGATCATGCCGGGAATCAGTTCGTCGGCGACGGTGCACGGGTTCCTGCCGGGCGTGGACAGGCCGAGATAGAACGTGGCGCCTGCCGGGAAGTGGGCGGTCGCGCCGCAGGCGCGTGGCTCGCCCGCGTCGCGGTCGGGGACCAGGCGCACGGTCACGTCGCCGAGTTGTTTCGTCACGCCCCTGCCGCCAGGGGTGAGCCCGGTCAGCAGGGTGGCGTGCCAGGTCAGCGTCGTGCTCTCGCCCGGTGTGGCGCTGCCCAGAATCGCCCGGCACGAATCCAGGCCGACGGTGACGCTCTTGATGTCACCGAGGTGCCCCATCGCCTCGCGCGGCAGCACCGCGCACACATCGACCTGGCGCGTCGCCTGGGCCACCTCGTCGCGTTGCTGCTGGTTCTGCGGAACCTTCGACCAGAACTCCGGTGGCTGGGCCGGGATCAACGGGGCGGGCGGTGGTGGCAGCGTCCCGTAATCGGGAGCCTTGTCCGCATCGTCACCGCAGCCGGCGCAGACAAGCAACGCGGCAGCGGCGAGCACCATCCTGCGATACATCGGCACCCCTGTCCTCGGCGGACCCGGGCCGGACCAGCACCCGATCCACCCGAGTCTGCCCGCGCGGGCAATCCGGCCGCAAACATCCCGGACGGGTCGTTCTCAGAACGTTGTGACCGCCGCGGGCATCAGCTCAGCAGAGGCAGCGTTTCGCGCATGATCTTCTCGGCGACGGCGGAATCGGCCGTGACCGAGACCGTCGGCACCCGGGGTCCGAGCAGGGCGTCGGTCGCGCCCGCGGCGAGCGGCGGTCCGACGACGGCGGACAGCGACGCGATACCTGGCTGCGCTCCCGCCGTATCGAACCGGTACACCTGCCTGGCGCCGACCGTGAACGCGGGCAGATCGTCGAGGATCGTGCGTTCCTCGTTGTAGTCGTAGGTGATGATCGCGTCGTGGCCGTCCACGGTCAGCTTGCAGGTGGTGACCCGCTGATCGGCCACCGGCACCCGCACGCCGAGGAACGGGGCGACGGCGCACGGGTCGGCCCCGGTGACCACCGTCCGATCAGAGTCGGGGGAGCTGCCCTGAGCCGGTTCCGTACGCCACTGCACCAGCGCGATCCGCAGCAGCGCCTCGGTCGTGGCACACGCGTCCCGCGGCGCCCGCACGCTCATCGACAGATCGGCGCCGGACACGAACCGCGCCCACGCCTGACAGCTCCCACGCACCTGCGGATCGTCGGACTGCGCCGGTTCGTCGTCGAACAGCACCCGCACATCACCCATGGCCTGTTCGGTCACCGGCGCGTCCATCGTCGGCTCACCGGAGAACATCACCCCGGCACTCCAGGTCGCGTCGATCCCGGTCAGATGCCCGTCCACGGCGATATTCACCCGGCACTGATCCGGCCCGACATTGTCCACCGTCCGCACCTGCCCGAGCCCACCGAGCGCCGCCCGCGGCAGCAACGCACACACATCGATCGCCCGCACCTTCCGCAACACCGCGATCTTCTCCTGATCGGAAACCGCCGCGGTCGACCAGAACCCACCCCGCGGCATGCCGTCGCCCACCGGCTCGCTCTGACAGGCGACCAATGCCAGGGCTGCGGCAGTGAGCAGGATCGTCGGTCGCACAGTGGGTCCCCTTCGGTTCGGCGCGGTCAGGAGGCAGGAAACATCGTGAAGATCTGTCGCAGTACGTCTTTCGCGACGTCTTCGGATTCCGCGGCAACATTCACCACCGGCACAGGGCTGCCGAGTAGGCTGCTCGTCGCAGGCCCGAGCTCCGGTCCGACCACGACGGTGGCGCTGGCGTCCAGGATATGCACGACCCGGCCGTCGACGGTCTGCTCGTTCCGGCTCAGCACTCCGCGGCCGCGGATCTCGTAGCTGACGACGACATCCTCACCGCGGTAGGTGAATCCGCAAGAGTTGAGGGTGGGCACACCGAAAGGTCCGGTGCCATCGAGATGCGCGCGGACGGCGCACGGGTCGGCGCCGTGCAGCGCGGTGCGCTTGGTGTCGGGTGAGGTGCCCTGTGGTGGACTTGTCAGCCACCGTCGCACGGCGCCATCGACCAGGGATTCCAGGCGCGCACACCCATCGGTTGTTGTCGGAGTGGTTGTCTGGAAGTAGATGGCGGCACCGGAGCGGAACTTCGCGGTGGCATTGCAGGTCTTCCCGTTACTCAGGTCCAGGTCCGAGGGCAGTACCGACAGGGTCACCTCGCCGAGTTGTTTCACGGTCGCGCCCGGCTGCGGGATATCACCGAACACGACCAGCGATGACCAGCTCACCTTGTCCTCGGTCGCGCCGGGCGAGGTCAGTTCGACACGGCAGGAGTCGGTTTGGTCGTTGTCGACGGTCTTCACCTCGCCGAGCGCGGCCAGTTCCGAGCGCGGAACCAGCGCGCAGACGTCGATCAGCCGGGCCCGCGCCGAAACCTCGGCCCGCTGCTCGTCGGTCTGCGGAACCATCGACCAGAACGACCCGTCGACCGGTGGCAGCGTGGTCGTTGTAGGGGTCCCTGCGGCGGGCGAGGCCTGGTCGGTCCCGCACCCGCTGAGAGCGATGGCTGCCGCTACGAGCAGGATGAGCTGTCGCACGGGGGTCTCCTCCTCGGTGTTGGTCAGATTGCAGGGAAGAGCTCGGCGGTGTGGCCGAGGACCTCCCGGAGGACGGCAGGGTCGCGGCCCATCAGCTTGACGACCGGCACGCGGGGACCCAGCGTCGACGTTGCTTCCGCCGACGTCAGCGGCGGCCCGAGAATCGCCCCGTACCACGAGGTTTCGGTGAGGCTGCGCAGGTCGTAGCCAGGATGCCCGTTGACGACCAGGATCGGGTCGCCCTGGGCCACGATGCCACGCTGGTTGTAGAGGTACTGCAGGTCGACCGTGGTGCCCCGGTACTCGAACACACACGCGTGCAGGTACTGCTTGTCCACCGGGGTGGAGACGCCGAGCCGGGACAGCACGGCGCAGGGATCGGCATCGGCTAGCCGGGTCTTCGGAGTATCCGGCGAGGTGCCGACTACGGGCTGAGTGCGGAGCCGGTCGAGCGTACCGGGCAGCACCCGGTCGACCACGGCGCACGGCTCGTCGGCGACGGGGGTCGACACCTGCAGGAAGACACCGACGGTGGCTGGGAACCACGAGGTCGCCATGCAGGAATGGATCTGAACGCCCGGGTCCGGCTCGGAGTCCCGTTCAGAGACGACCGTCGCGTCCCCGATGCGGCTCTCGACACCACCCGGGAATTTGTCCGGCGCGTCGGCGGACACCGTCAACGACCAGCTCAGCCGGGTCTTCTCCGCGAACTCGGTCGAATTCAGCTCCGCGGCACAGGTATCGGGGGCGCTCGCCGCCACGCTGAGCACCGTGCCGAGCTCGCCGAGCGTCTCGCGCGGGATCAGCGCGCAGGGATCGATGGCGCGGGCGGCGGCCAGGACGGCCAGCCGCTGCTCGTCGGTGTCCGGCGCGGTGTTCCAGGCGATCGGCGGACGCACGGTCACCGGTCGCGGATCCTCACACGCTGTCGAACCGAGCAACAGCGCCACCGGAACGGCGGCTCCTATGAGACGGCGAAGCATGAACGATCCCCCTGCGGTGATGCCCGTCCGGCGTGGACGCACGAGCCGCAGTTTGCCGGGTGCCGGGTGTGAATGCAAAGCGCTGGAGTGGCCGGATTCACCCGGGGCGGGGTTCCCGCACGCATGGGGCGAATCACTGGTGAGGCGATGGTGGCGCGGCGGCGGTCGTGGCGCACAATAGGGGCCGCGTGTGTGGTGCGGGCGCTCGGTCGAGGAGGCCGGGTTCGACGCGCCGCAACACAAGCTGTTGTGCTTACTGGCGTTGTCACCCACTACGAGTAGTGTTCAGGGTGAAGGGCTCGTGCACGGCGGCGGTGCGGGTCAAGGGTCTGGCGGAAAGGTGTGGAGGCGGAATGAAGCTCATCGATCGGGTAAGCGCCATCAATTGGAATCGGGTGCCCGATGAGAAGGACGCCGAGGTCTGGGATCGCCTGACCGGCAACTTCTGGCTGCCGGAGAAGGTCCCGGTGTCCAACGACATCCCCTCCTGGAACACCCTGACCACCGACGAGAAGCAGCTCACCATGCGGGTCTTCACCGGCCTGACGCTGCTGGATACCATCCAGGGCACCGTCGGCGCGGTCTCGCTGATCCCGGACGCGCTGACCCCGCACGAGGAGGCGGTGTACACCAACATCGCGTTCATGGAGTCGGTGCACGCCAAGAGCTACAGCTCCATCTTCTCCACCCTGTGCTCCACCAAGGAGATCGACGAGGCGTTCCGCTGGTCGGAGGAGAACCGCAACCTGCAGCGCAAGGCCGAGATCGTCCTGTCGTACTACAACGGCGAGGACCCGCTCAAGCGCAAGGTCGCCTCCACGCTGCTGGAGAGCTTCCTGTTCTACTCCGGCTTCTACCTGCCGATGCACTGGTCCTCGCGGGCCAAGCTGACCAACACCGCCGACATGATCCGCCTGATCATCCGCGACGAGGCCGTGCACGGCTACTACATCGGCTACAAGTACCAGAAGGGCCTCGAGCTGGTCTCCCAGGCCGAGCGCGACGAGCTCAAGAACTACACCTTCGAGCTGCTCTTCGAGCTCTACGACAACGAGGTCGACTACACCCAGGACCTCTACGACGAGGTCGGCCTCACCGAGGACGTCAAGAAGTTCCTGCGGTACAACGCCAACAAGGCGCTGATGAACCTCGGCTACGAGGGCCTGTTCCCGAAGGACGAGTGCGAGGTGAACCCGGCGATCCTGTCGGCGCTGTCGCCCAACGCCGACGAGAACCACGACTTCTTCTCCGGCTCGGGCTCGAGCTACGTCATCGGCAAGGCGGTCAACACCGAGGACGAGGACTGGGCTTTCTGACCGAACCAGGTCCATGACGACGGCGGCGCACCTACTCGGGTGC
>NZ_JBSGVQ010000030.1:0-94667 GCF_053608525.1 Nocardia sp. NPDC055029 | reverse complement strand
GTCTCCCCGAAGCTTCGGGGAGACGCCGCCTTTCTGGATCAGTCTGGCCTGAAGACGCGGAGAAGCAGATCAGAACGGGCCGACGCCCGTCAGTGGGTTGCCGCCGTGGAGGAACCAGTAGGTGGCGATCGCGGTGGCGACGGCGAGCAGGACCACGGCGCCCGAGCCCCAGGCGGGGCGGGTGGCCCAGCCGCGGGCGCGGTCGAAGGACCAGCGGCCGGGGCCGGTGAGGATGATCGCGAGGGACGCGCCGACCAGGATGGAGTCGAGCTCGACGCCGGTGGGGGTCGAGGCGTTGTACTGGAAGCCGGGGACCAAGCCCTGCTTGAACATCCACGCGTTCAGGATCGTGGCGAGCACGGCGCCCGCGGCGAGCGGGGTGGCCAGGCCGAGGACGAGCAGGATGCCGCCGCCCAATTCGCCGGCGATCACCAGGGCCGTCGACAGCGACGGGTAGTCCCAGCCGCCGCTTTCCATCATGGTCTTGGTGCCGTCGAGGCCGGGGCCGTGGAACCAGCCGGTCAGCTTCTGCAGGCCGTGGTAGATGAAGGTGTAGCCGACCACCAGGCGCAGCACGAACAGGCCGAGGTCGAGGGTGCCGCGGCGGGGTTCCCGGTTGCGGCGCTGCAGGCGCACCGTGCCCGCCGAGGCCGCGGCCGCGGGTGGGATCGAGGCGTAGCCGTAGCCGTCATCGCTCCCGCCCGCCGTGTGGGCCGCGCTCGCGGTGGGCACCTCGTCCTCGCCGGGGTCGAGACCGAGGTCCTCGTCGGTGCGCGGAATATCCTTGTGCAGATCCGGTTTCGGCATCTGTGTCGTCGGCGAATCGTAGGGGCTGGTCACCGGGCGACCCGCCGACGACGCGGCCGGTCCGGTCTGCGACGACCCGTCGGCCTGCGGTGTGTCATTCGACTTCTCGCTCACGGGTGTCACCTTATGACGTGCCGTCGCGGTGTGCCGGTCTTCCCTGGATCAGGCGTGTCAGGCCCGCTCGACTGCCGGTAACGTCTCTGGCATGAGTTCGGTATTCGCGGGCCGCGTGGCAGTCGGGTTGGCACTGGGCACCGTCTTGGTCGCCGGGTGCGCCCGGTTCGACGAGTCGGCGTCGAGCCCGTTCACCACCGAGCCGTCGCTGGGCGGGTCCAACGTGGAGCCGAAGAAGCCACAGGATTCGCCGTCGCAGGTGCCGCGGCCGACCGGCCCGTGTATCGACCCCGATCCGAACGTCATCGCCACCTGCCTGGACTCGGCGGCCGGGCTGATCCCGGTCGGCGACGGCGCGCTGGTGGCCGAGCGGCGCACCGGGCGCATCCTGCAGGTGACCCCGGTCGACGCGAGCACGCCGCAGCCGGCGCCGGTGGAGGTCGCGAGCGTGGCGGTCGACGGTTCCGGTGACGGCGGCATCTCCGACATCGCGCTGTCCCCCACGTTCGGCGAGGACGGGCTGATGTACGCCTACATCACCACCGGCAGCGACAACCGGGTGGTCCGGCTGTCCAGGAACGGCGGCGCGCCCAAGGAGATCCTCACCGGAATCCCCAAAGGCGCCACCGGGAATCGCGGCGCCATCGAATGGGCGACGCCGACCCAGCTGCTGGTGCTCACCGGCGATGCCGGAAACCCCGGCGCGGCAGCAGATCCCGGTTCGCTCGGCGGCAAGGTGCTGCGCCTGGAGTCACCGTCCTCGGGCGCCAACATTCCGCAGGTCGTCGCCGCCGGCATCGGTTCGGCCGGTGACCTGTGCCGCGACGGCAAGGACGGCATGTGGGTCACCGACCGCACCGCCGCCGAGGACCGGCTCCAGCACCTCGGCACCGACGGCACGCTGACCGTCTCCTGGACCTGGCCCGATCGTCCCGGCGTCGGCGGCTGCACCGCCACCGGTGACGGCGTCGCCGTCGCCCTCGGCGAGGGCAAGGCACTGGCCGCGGTCGGCGCCGACCCCAACACCTTCGCCGTCACCACCGCGCCGACCCTGATCGCCCAGGACAAGTACGGCAGGCTCCTGGGCGCCTCGGCCAGCGCCGACGGCAGCGTGTGGGTGACCACGACGAACAAGACCGACGGCGAACCGGGCGAATTCGACGACCGCGTCGTGCGCATCCCACCCCCGCAGGGCGGCGCAGGAGGCCCGGACTAGGAGTACTGGTCTCGCACGTACATGGGTAACTCACCGGGTACGGGCGAAACCAGCCACTTCGCCTCCGTCGGCCGCCGACGGGGCGAAGTGCCGCCTGAGTCTGGCCTAAGTACTCGGAGAGGCGGTCGCTGCGAGGACGAGTTCGCGGACCTTGGCCGCGTCGGCCTGGCCACGGGTGGCCTTCATGACGTCGCCGACGATCTTGCCCGCGGCCTGGACCTTGCCGGAGCGGATCTTCTCGGCGATGTCGGGGTTGGCGGCGAGGGCCTTCTCGACCTCGGCCTGCAGGGCGGTGTCGTCGCTGACCATGCCAAGGCCCTTGGCCTCGACGATCGCGGCGGGCTCGCCCTCGCCCGCGAGGACGAAGTCGACGACCTGCTTGGCGACCTTGTTGTTGACGGTCTTGGCCTCGACCAGCTTGATGACCTCGGCCACCTGAGCGGGGGTGATCGGCAGGTCGGCGAGGGCGACCTCGCGCTCCTTGGCCTTCTCGGTCAGGTAGGCGACCCACCAGGAGCGCGCCTCGTTGGCGGGGGCGCCCGCCTCGACGGTGGCGATGATCAGATCGAGCGCGCCCGCGTTCACCAGGTCGCGCATGACCTCGTCGGACAGACCCCACTCTGCCTGGATGCGCGCGCGGACCAGCCACGGGTACTCGGGGATGGTGGCGCGCAGCTCGTCGACCCAGTCGGCGTCCGGGGCGACCGGCTCGAGGTCCGGCTCGGGGAAGTAGCGGTAGTCCTCGGCGGTCTCCTTGCGGCGGCCCGCGGAGGTCGACCCGTCGGCCTCGTTGAAGTGGCGGGTCTCCTGGACGATCTCGCCGCCGTCGGTGAGCACGGCGGCCTGGCGGCGCATCTCGTAGCGCACCGCGACCTCGACGCTCTTGAGCGAGTTCACGTTCTTGGTCTCGGTGCGGGTACCGAATTCCTTGGCGCCCACCGGCATCAGCGAGACGTTGGCGTCGCAGCGCAGCGAGCCCTGCTCCATCTTCACGTCGGAGACGTGCAGCGAGCGCAGCACCTCGCGCAGCGCGGTGACATAGGCGCGGGCCACCTCGGGCGCGCGCTCACCGGCGCCGGTGATCGGCTTGGTGACGATCTCGATCAGCGGCACGCCCGCCCGGTTGAAGTCGAGCAGCGAGTGGCTGGCGCCGTGGATACGACCGGTCGCGCCGCCGACGTGCAGCGACTTGCCGGTGTCCTCCTCCATGTGCGCGCGCTCGATCGCCACCCGGAAGGTGGAGCCGTCGTCGAGGACGACGTCGAGGTAGCCCTCGGTCGCGATCGGCTCGTCGTACTGGCTGATCTGGTAGTTCTTCGGCTGATCGGGGTAGAAGTAGTTCTTGCGCGCGAACCGGCCCCACGGGGTGATCGAACAGTTCAGCGCGAGACCGATCCGGATGGCCGACTCGACGGCCTTCTCGTTGACCACGGGCAGCGAGCCGGGGAGGCCGAGGCACACCGGGCACACCTGGGTATTGGGTTCGGCGCCGAACTCGGTGGGGCAACCGCAGAACATCTTGGTCGCCGTGGACAACTCGACGTGGACCTCCATGCCGAGCACCGGCTCGTACCGGGAGATGACATCGGCGTAATCCATCAACTCGACCGTGGGTGCGCTCATGGCGACCAGTCTATGTAAGCCCTAACGGGGCGGGATGTGCTGGGTGAGCCAGTCGGTGACGTAGGTCAGCACGGCCGGGTCGATGGTGGTCTCGATGGTGGCGTATTCGCTGGGTTTGCCGGTCTCGGTGGGCTGCATCAGGTGGTTGAGGCCGGGAAAGGTGTACACGGTCGCGTCCGGGTCGCCCGCCAGGTTGGCCCGCATCGGCGCTTCGTTCTGGGACACCAGGACCTGCTGGTCCTTGTCGCCGAAGAAGGCGAGCACGGGGATCCGCAGCGCTTCCAGTGCCGGTTTCGGGTCGTAGGTGAGGAACGAGGTCATGTACGGGGTGTTGAAGGAATCGATGGCCTCCTGCGACGCGCGTTCCTCGGCGGGCAGCGAATCGTTGTGTTGCTGGGCGAAGGCCTTGGCGCCGTCGATGTCGCCGGAGCGCAGCAGCGCCGACCACTGGGTGAGGTAGTCGACCTGCTCGTCGATCTTGTCCTGCGGTTCGCCCGCCGCGGCCAGGATGACCTTGTTCTGCTCGATCAGCACATCGGCGCCGACCACCGAGGGACCGGCCATGAGCACCGCGAACGCGACGTTGCTGTCGGGCCGGGCGGCGACCAGCGGGGCGAGGTAGCCACCCTCGCTGTGCCCGAACAGCCCGACCTTCGCCGGGTCGATCTCGGGGCGTTCGCGCAGGAACGCGACACCGGCGGCCGCGTCGCCGGCGAGGTCGGCATAGGTGGCATCGTCGAGTTTTCCGCTGGTGCCGCCGACGCCGCGGTCGTCGGTGCGCAGCACGGCGTAGCCGGCGCGGGTGAAGGTGTCGGCCAGCAGCAGGAACGGGCGGTGGCCCATCAGGTCTTCGTTGCGGTCCTGCGGGCCGCTGCCGGTGATCAGCAGCATCGCCGGGAACGGGCCGGTGCCTTCGGGTTCGGTGAGGGTGCCCGCGATGGTGATGTCACCGTTGCGGTAGGTGACGTCCTCACTGCGATACGGGTACGGCGGTTTCGGGTCCTGCGGCCTGGTGAGATTCTCGACCTGGCCGCGGCGCAGCACCAGCGGCGTCGTCTGGCCGGACTGCACCCAGTCACCGGTGATCTGCTCGCCGTCGAGTTTGCCGCGGAACCCGGGGTCGCCCGGCACGTCGGGAATCGTGAACTCGACCCGATCGGGTTCGGTGCGCACATCTTTCAACGGCGCGGCCCGCACACCCTGCACCGGGATGTCGATGGTGGCCGAATCGTTCTCGGCGAAGGTCACCCCGATCGAAATCGGCTGACCGGGCACCTCGATGTCACCGTGCCATGGCCCCTGGATCGCGGGCCCCGCTTCCTCGTCCGAGGAACAGCCCGTCACCAGCGCGGCGACGACGAACAGAACCGAAACGATCACTCGACCGGTGCGCATACGGAAACGGTACCGACGCGCACCGAAAAGTCGAGGACGCAGCGCTCAGCCGAAGAAGGCTTGTGCCTCGCTGAGCCGCTCGGCGGGAACCCGCTTGAGCTGCTTGGTGGCTTCCGACAGCGGCACGAGCCCGATGTTCGTGCCGTGCAGGGCGACCATCTGCCCGAAGTGACCCGCGTGCACCGCCTCCGCCGCGTGCACGCCGAACCGGGTCGCCAGGATGCGGTCGTACGGTGTCGGGCTGCCGCCGCGCTGCACGTGGCCGAGCACGGTGGTGCGGACTTCCTTGCCGATCCGGCGTTCGATCTCCGAACCCAGCTGCTGGGCGACACCGGTGAACCGCTCGTGGCCGAACTCGTCGATCCCGCCCTCCCGCAGCGCGAAGCCGGAATCGGGTGCGGGATGCGCGCCTTCGGCGACCACGCAGATGAAGTGCTTGTCGCCGCGCTGGAAGCGGCTCTTGATCAGCGCGCACACCTGCGCCACGTCGAACGGCTCCTCGGGCACCAGGGTCAGGTGCGCACCCGCGGCGATGCCGGAGTTCAGCGCGATCCAGCCCGCGTGGCGGCCCATCACCTCGACCAGCATCACCCGCTGATGGGATTCGGCGGTGGTGTGCAGACGGTCGATGGCCTCGGTGGCGATCGAGAGGGCGGTGTCGTGGCCGAACGTGACGTCGGTGCAGTCGATGTCGTTGTCGATGGTCTTGGGCACGCCGACCACCGGAACGCCCTCGTCGGCGAGCCAGCTCGCCGCGGTCAGCGTGCCCTCGCCGCCGATCGGGATCAATGCTTCGATGCCGTTGTCGTCGAGGGTCTGCTTGATCCGGCCGAGCCCGGCGAGCAGCATGTCGGGATTGGTGCGCGCGGTGCCGAGCATGGTGCCGCCCTTGGTGAGCAGCCGGTCGGTGCGATCGTCGTTGAGGATGCGGATCTTGCGGTCTTCTAGCAGGCCGCGCCAGCCGTCCTCGAACCCGACGATCGCGTCGCCGTAGCGGCCGTTCGCGGTGCGGACGACAGCCCGGATCACCGCGTTCAGGCCTGGACAGTCTCCGCCTCCGGTCAAGACTCCGATGCGCATGGCGTTCATCTTGCCGCACCGGGGGCGATCAGGGGCAGTTGCCTCCGGCCATCTCGCCGAGGTGACCCGAGAGCAGGGTCGCCATCTTGTCCAGCATGGTCATTCCGTCGGCGAAGGCGCCCGAATCCGGTTGCGCGGCCAAGGCGATCGCGATCCGGCCCGAGGGCGAATCGATGAGACCGAACTGGCGGACCAGGTATTTGCCCGAGGTGTCCGGACCCCAGCCGCCCTTGAATTCGGCGCTGCCGAACGCGCCGAGACCCCAGCGGTGGCTCGGCACGATCTGCTGCATGAGGCCGACCACGCGCTGGCTCTGCGGCAGGCACGGCAGGTTCGCGGCGAAGCGCACCTGATCGGCCAGCGCCCACTCGGCCTGGCCGTAGATCGAGGCATCGGAGCGGGTGCGCACCGAGGGCACGGTGGTAGTGGTGTCGCCGCCTTCGCGCAACACGTTCCGCACGGACTCGGCCGCCGCGTCGCCCCCGCCGAGCGACTGCCACAGCGTGTCGGCGGCCCCGTTGTCGGAGGCGGTGATGGCGGCGGTCGCGGTCGTGCTGTACGACGCGTTGTTGCGTAGCGCGGCGATCGCCAACGGCACCTTGATGGTCGACCAGGCCGGACCCGAGGTCCAGGTGCCGAAGGTGACCATCTTCTCGCCGCCGACCGGCATGATCGCCAGTCCGAGGGTCCCGCGGAAGCCCTGCTGGAGCGCGGCGAAGTCGCCGGCCAGGCTACCGGGTACCGCGATCGAGAAGTTGCCCGCGCCCGCGCCGGGATCCACCGCGGCGGCGGTCGTGGTCGTGCGCTGCGCGGTCGAGGACTTCGGCTCGTCACCGCAGCCGGCCACGAACAGGACGACGGCCCCGAGCAGCGCGGCGAGCGCCGCTGGGACAGGACGTCGGTCTTTCGTCATCATGTAAAACATCTTCGTTTCTAAACTCCCCCCGGGCTTCGGTGCCGGGGTAGCAGTTCCGACACCGTACTGGGCAGTATGGCCGAACGCACACTTCGACCGCGAAACGCTCAGGTCAGACGGTGTTCACCGGTGTAGATATTCATCGTGTCGCCCCGCAGGAACCCCACCAGCGTCAGATCCGACTCGGCGGCCAGATCGACGGCGAGCGAACTCGGCGCCGACACCGCGGCCAGGATCGGGATGCCCGCCATCACCGCCTTCTGGACGAGTTCGAAGGACGCGCGACTGCTGACGACGAGGATCAGCTCGTGCGCCGGAATCCGGTTCTCGCGCACCGCCCAGCCGATCACCTTGTCGACGGCGTTGTGCCTGCCGATGTCCTCGCGCAGCGCGAGCAGGGTGCCGTCGGCGGTGAACAGGCCCGCCGCGTGCAGGCCGCCGGTGGCCTCGAAGAGCTTCTGCCCGGCGCGCAGCTGTTTCGGCAGCCCGCCCAGGGTGTCGGTGGCGACGATCGCGGTGTCGTGCGGGATCGGATAGCGGGTGCGGGTGCGCACCTCGTCGAGCGCGGACTTGCCGCAGAGCCCGCACGCGCCGGTGGTGAGGAAGTTGCGGGTGTGCAGCGGGACCGGCGTGCGCAGGCGGATGTCGAGGACGTTGTAGGTGTTGCGCCCTTCGCTGTCGGTGCCCGCGCAGTAGCGCGCGGTGACGACGTCGTCGGCCGAGCCGATGACGTCCTCGCCGAAGAGGAATCCGTGGACCAGGTCGATGTCGTTGCCCGGGGTGCGCATGGTGACGGTGAGCGACTGCCCGTCGACGCGGATCTCGAGCGGTTCCTCCACCGCGAGGGTGTCGGGCCGCTGGATCCGCCCGGCCGGGGACAGCCGGGTCGTCTTGCGCCGTGCGGTGACTCTGCTCATCTAGGTTGCCGATCGGTTCGTTGGCTCCACGGGTCCTCGGCTCAACCGGTCGCGA
The DNA here is from genome assembly GCF_053608525.1 of Nocardia sp. NPDC055029. Classification (NCBI taxonomy): domain Bacteria; kingdom Bacillati; phylum Actinomycetota; class Actinomycetes; order Mycobacteriales; family Nocardiaceae; genus Nocardia; species Nocardia sp. NPDC055029. The sequence goes on along the minus strand of NZ_JBSGVQ010000030.1, from coordinate 86,544 downwards.
AGCCGGCGACGAGGTTGATCGTCGTCGCGAGAATGACCGTGCCGAAAGCGTACGACAACCGGCGGTGCCGCAGCACGACGGCTTGCACAGTACCGAACGGTTGCCGGGTCATAGCTGTCTTCGATCGACGGTGGCGAAGTCGGTCTCGCGGGCGGTGCCGGTGAGCGCGGTGGTGAGCACCGAGGCGGGTTCGGCGGCCGTGGTGACCAGCGCGATGTGCGCGGTGACGACCGGGTCGACGAGGTCGAACACGCGGACCTCGGCGGTGGGTCCCAGGGTCGACACCCAGGGTCGCGGCACGATACAGGCCCACCGTCCGGTGCGGGCGTGTTCGAGCAGGGTCGCCACCGAGTCGCTCTCCAGTTGCGGTGCCGCGACGAGCCCGCGGGTGGCCAGTGCGTCGTCGATGAGCTGGCGGCCGCGCATGCCCTTGGGGAGCAGGCACATCCGCAGGTCCAGCGCCTCGGCCCAGGAGATCGCCGCGGTGCTGCCCGCGAGCAGTTCGCTTCCCGCGACGAGGACGTGACGTTCCTGGTAGAGCGGGGTGCTGGTGAGTCCGTCGGTGTCGACGCCGTCGGCGTAGATGATCCCGGCGTCGAGCTCGAATCGGCGGATCCGGTCGACGATGTCGCGCGAGCGCAGACTGGTCTCGACCCGGATGCGCACCAGCGGATGCTCGGTGCAGAACGGGTCGGTCAGCTGGGTGACGGTGGCCGACGCGGCCGGGATCACCCCGATCCGCAGCTCACCGGTGAGACCGGTCCGCAGCGCGTGCACCTCGTGTTCGAGCGCGTCGCGGTCGGCGAGAATCCGCCTGGCCCACAGCACGAGTCGCTCCCCTTCCGGGGTGAGTCCCTCGAACGTGCGCCCGCGCCGGACCAGCGGAACACCCAGCTCGTGTTCGAGTTTGCGGATCGCCTCGGACAGGGCGGGCTGGGAGACATAGCAGGCCGCGGCCGCGCGGGCGAAGTGCCGTTCGCGGGCGAGGGCGACGAAGTACTCGAGTTGACGGAACAGCATGTGCCCCCGCGGTCAGTCGTCCTCGGCGTCGTCGGCTGCCTTGTTGCGTGCCCGCGCGATCTCGAGTGCCCGCTCGGCGGTGGCCTGGTCGGGGTACGGGCCCATCCGGTCGCCGTACCAGCAGGTCTTGCCCTGCTCGGCCTTATGGTGCTTGATGCAGTAGTACCACTGGTCGTCATCAGCCATGCCGCCAGTATGCAACGGTTCACATACCGGCGTCTCGAAGGTCGGCACCGAGTCCGCGGCCGGTTCGCGGATCAGTAGCGCGACAGCGATGCCCACCGCGACACCGATCACCGTGTCGACCGCGCGATCGGTGAGCATGGTGAGCGGATCGGCCGGCTCGGCCAGTTCGGTCATGGCCATGATCAGCGGGGTGAAGAACCCGAGCGCGACCGCGTAGTGGCGGGCCATGAACAACTCGGTCGGATAGAGCAGCGCGATGATCGCCGCCGCGAGCATCCCCGGGCTCGGGCCGGGGATCAGCAGCGGCGCGGTGACCGCGAGACCGATGAAGGTGCCGACGACCCGGTGCAGGCCGCGGGTGATCCGGTCGCGGGAGGTCGCGGCGGCCAGCGGCACCGCGGCGCCCGCCATCGCCCAGTTGGCGTGGCCGACGCCGAGCAACAGCCCGATGCCGCCGGAGATCGAGATCGCCAGCGCGTAGCGGCCCGCCTGGACGAACGAGATCCGGCCGGTCCGGTGCGGCGGGATCGCTTTCCGGAGTACGCAGGAGCCCGACCGGCGCTCCCGGCTGATGGACTCGAACCAGCCGACCGCGACGCACAGCACCGCGGTGCACGCGCAGATCACCAGGGCCAGGAGCGGATCGAGCTGGGCGCCCGCCACCATCGCGATCGCCCCGAGCGCGAAGATCCCGAAGAACGGGCCCTCCGGCCGCAACCCGAGCCGGTCGGTGATCGGCGAGGCGACCGCGGCGAAGGCGGCCACCGCCGCGACCAGTACGGCGGGCGAGGCGTGCAGGCGGGCGAGCAGGATGCCGGCGCCGACGGCGCCGACCAGCATCACCGCGGCCTCGCTCTGGTGGATCAGCCGCTGCCGTGGCGACTCGGCGAAGCCGTACATGCCGGTGAAGGAGCCGAACACGGCATAGATGAGCAGGTCGGTGCGGCCCGCGGCGATCAGCACGAGGCCGGGGATCGCCAGACCGACGAACACCCTGGCGGCGGGGAGGTGATCGATGTCGGTGACGAACCGTCGCATGGGCGGGCGCGCCCGGGTCGCCATGGTGCGCAAAGTGGTTCCTCCGAAGGTCGGTCACGGGGCGATGTCCCCTGAGCCGATGGAGGCATCGTCTACGACCGCCGCGGCACACGTCAAACCGTGCCTACGCAGGTGAAAGGCGGTTCTCGGCACCGTACCGGCGGTGATAAGCGCCGCCTATCGAGTGCTCGGAAGTTGGTCTTGGACGGGTCGGGGCGAGCGGGCGCAGACTCGAACGGTCCCCCGCGACACGCTCGATGTCGGTGCGCCGGAACCAGGCCTACGCCCATCCGTGACCTCGGCGGTAGAGAATCCCAAGCGGGCACCGACAGGCTTCGCACTCTCGTCGAAGGGAACATGTCATGGCTGACGGTCCGTTCACCGCGTATGACCCCGACAGCGGCCCGAGCGGCAACGGGCATCGCGAGGCGGTGCCGAAGGTCAAGCCGTACCACCATCCCGCCGCCGGCTGGGGCGCCGCGATCGCCGTCGGCAAGTTCATGGTCTTGAAGGAGCACGAGCCGCTCATCGGGACCAAGGCCATCCTCAAGATGAACCACGCCTCGCACGGCTTCGATTGCCCCGGGTGTGCCTGGCCCGACGCGACCGACGGTCTGCTGCTCGATGTCTGCGAGAACGGCATCAAGCACGTCACCTGGGAGATGACGCACAAGCGCTGCACCCCGGAGTTCTTCGCCGAGCACACCGTCAGCGAGCTGGCCACCTGGAGCGACTACGACCTGGAAGACCAGGGCAGGCTCACCCACCCGATGGTCTACGACGCCGAGACCGACCACTACGTGCCGATCAGCTGGCCCGATGCGTTCGAGATGGTGGGCAAGGCGTTGCGTGAGCTGCCCGATCCGAACCTGGCCTCCTTCTACACCTCCGGCAGGCTGGGCAACGAGGCCACGTTCCTCTACCAGCTGATGGTGCGCGAACTCGGCACCAACAACCTGCCCGACTGTTCCAACATGTGCCATGAGGCGAGCGGCCGCGCCCTGCAGGCCTCGCTCGGTACGGGCAAGGGCACCTGCGACATCGAGGACTGGGACAAGGCCGACGCGCTGTTCGTGATGGGCATCAACGCCGCGTCCAACGCGCCGCGCATGCTCACTGCGCTGGCCGAAGCGCACAAGCGCGGCGCCCAGATCGTGCACGTCAACCCGCTGATCGAGGCGGGCTCGCGCAACACGATCATCCCGCACGACTTCGCCGCGATGGCCACCTTTCACCCCACCAAGACCAGCACCATGACCATGCAGGTGCGCATCGGCGGTGACTTCGCGCTGATGCGGGGCATCGCCAAACATGTTCTGGAAGAAGCGGAAACGGACCCGAAGGCGCTCGATCACGAATTCATCGAGCGCTACACCGACGGCTTCGACGACTACGTGCGCGAGGTCAAGGACACCACCTGGGCCGAGATCCAGCGGCAATCGGGCTTGAGCGAGAACGAGATCCGCAAAGCGGCGGGTATCTACTGCGACTCCGACCGCACCGTCGTCAGCTGGTGCCTCGGCATCACCCAGCACGAGCACGGCGTCGACACGATCCGCGAGATCGTGAATGTTCTTCTCCTGCGCGGCAATCTGGGCCGCGAGGGCGCGGGCCCGTCACCGGTGCGCGGCCACAGCAATGTGCAGGGCAATCGCACCTGCGGCATCGCCAACAACCCGACCACGGAGTTCCTCGACCGGCTGGCGCAGGTGTGCAAGATCGACGTGCCGCGCGCGAACGGCTACGACGTGGTGTCAACGATCCAGGCGATGCACGCGGGCAAACTCGAGTTCTTCCTCGGCATGGGCGGCAATTTCGTCGCCGCCGCCCCCGACAGCGCCTACACCTTCGCGGCGTTCCGGAAGTGCGGCTTCACGGTCAATGTCAGCACCAAGCTGAACCGCAGCCACGTCATCCACGGCAAACGCGCGCTGATCCTGCCGTGCATCGGCCGCACCGAGCGCGATATCCAGCGCAGCGGCCCGCAGATCACGTCGATGGAGAACGGCATGGCCGTGGTGCACATGTCACGTGGCATGAAGAAGCCCGCGTCGCCGCATCTGCTCTCGGAGCCGGCGATCCTGGCAGGCATCGCGAAAGCCGCACTGCCCGAGACGAAGACGCCGTGGGAGTACTACATCGAGGACTACGACCGCATCCGCGACACCATGTCGAAGGTGCTGCCCGGCTTCGAGGACTACAACCGCCGGGTCCGGCTGCCGCTGGGTTTCCGCATCCGCCAGCCCGCCCGCGAGCTGATCTTCCTGACCCCGTCGGGCAAAGCGGAGTTCTCGACGGTGACGCTGCCGGACACCGTCAATCCGCCCGGTGTGCTCACGCTGGCCACCCAGCGCTCGCACGACCAGTGGAACACCAGCATCTACTCCGACAGCGACCGCTACCGGGGCGTGCAGCACCTGCGCACGCTGATCTTCATGAACGAACACGATATGCGCGAGCGCGGGCTGAAGGAGTTCGACGAGGTCGACATCACCAGCACCGCCCGCGACGGGTCGACCCGCTCGCTGCACCGGTACAAGGTCGTCCCCTACGACATTCCGCCGGGCTGCGCGGCCGGGTACATGCCGGAGATGAATGTGCTGTGCGCGATCGGCGATTTCAGTACCGAGAGCGATCAGCCGCTGATGAAGAGCGTGAAAGTCACTGTCACACCGTCGAGTTGAACCGCCGAGGAGAGCATTGTGAACGTGCACACGCGAAAGACCACTAGGTAGCGCCGATGTCGTATCTCCTCGCACTGGTCGCCGAAGCCGACGAGGGTTCCCCGGCGGCGCAGCTGGCGGCCGAGACGCAACGGGTCGCGGTCCGCAACAACGTCGACGTGGTGACGCTGGCCGAACTCGACACGCTGCCCGCCTACAGCGCCGACCTCGACACCGAGGACGGGCGGCCGTTGATCGCCAACCAGCTGCGCCGCTCGACGCTGGAAGCCGACGGTGTGCTGCTGTTCGCCGACGAGGGCACGGAGGTGTCGACGCTGGCCGAGAGCGTGCTCGCCTGGCTGGCGCATTCCGGGTCGGGACCGGCGCCGACGGTCGAAGGCAAGCCGGTCGCGGTGATCACGGCCGGGCCCGGTGAGGTCGTCAACCAGAACATGGCGGATCGGTTGCGCAAGGCGGGCGCCGAGGTGGTGGCCGACGGCGTCTCGATCACCGGCTCGTGGAGCGATCCGGCCACGATCACCCGGCTGGGTGACACTGTGGTCGCCGTGGCGTCCGCGGGCTGAGCCCGAAGTCCCGGCCGCGGTCTCGTTCGAGGCCGCGGCCGGGTCGTGTCAGTAGACGTACACCACCGCGTTCTCGCCACCGGTGCAGGTGACGAGCTTGCCCTCCGGCACGCAGTTCATCGTGTAGGTGCGACCGGTCACCGGGCTCGCCGCCACCACCGACCGGGGGCCGGTGCCCGAGCCACCGCTCGCGTAGGCGGCTCTGACCGCTTCGGCGAAGCCACAGCTGGTCACCGTGCTGCCCACCGCTGCTTTGCCGAAAGCCCCACTGGCGCTGCCGGATTCACAGGGCTGCGCACCGGCGGGCAGAGTGACCGGGCCCGCCGAGGTGGTCGGGGCCGCGGTGGTCGCGCGGGGCGCCGTGGTGGCTACCGCGCCACCGGCACCACCGACAGGGGCGGCCGAGCTCGGCGCGGCGCTCGTGGTCTGCGCCGAGTCCGCGGCCGACATCAGCCGCCAGCCGATCGCGCCACCGATGGCCAGCACCACGACGGCGAGGACACCGACGAGTACCGGCAGCAGCACGGAGCGCTCGCGGCGCGAATCCTGGTGCTGCCAGGACGGTTCCGGAGCGTAGCCGGGATCGTAGGGGTCGGCCCCGTAGGCCGGATCACGGTAGGCGTGGTCGCCGTAGGCCTGGTTCGGATCGTCGTACTGCTGCGCATAGGCATCCTGCGCGGGGCCGGTGTACTGCCTGGTCGGATCGTCCAGCGGTGCCTGGTGCGCGGGGAACGGCGCGGCGCCACCCCGATACTGCCGAGTCGCCTGTGCCCGCTGCGGATCCACGTCGTCGTATTGCTCGGTCGAGGCTGCGAATCGGTCGGCGCCGGGCGGCGTGCCCTGATAGTGCTGGGTCGGCGCCGACCGCTGCGCATCGATACCCGCCGGGTCGTATTGCTCGGTCGCAGGCGCGAATTCGTCCCCACCACCGAAGTGCCGCGTCGCGGCCGACCGCATCGCATCGACGGCCGCCGGGTCGTACTGCTCGGTGGGCGGCGCGAAGTCACCCTCCGGCGCACCGAAGTGCCGCGTCGCCGCGAATCGCTGCGGGTCGTCGGCCGGCGCCGGGCGTGCGCCGTACTGCTCGGTCGGCGGGGTGAACAGGTCGGCGGGACCGTCGTCGAATCGGTCTGCCGGAGAACCGAATCGGCTGTCCGGTCCGGCGGGGTCCCCGTCGAACTTCTGCGTGGGAGCGAACCGCGGAGCCAGGCTCGCGGACTCGTCATCCAACTTCCCCGCCGGAGAACCGAATCGGGCATCCTGGTGCGCGTCGTCGAACCGCTGCGGGTCGCCGGACTGGGCCGGACGTCCGCTGTACTGCTCGGTCGGCGGGGTGAACAGATCGACGGGACCGTCGTCGAATCGGTCTGCCGGAGAACCGAATCGGGCGTCCTGATTCGAGGTCGGGGCGCCGTACTGCTCGGTGGGGGCGGCGCGTTGCGGGACCGGGCCCGACGGTGCGTCGAGGCGAGGTGGGGCCGGTCTGCCGGTGTCGGAGGGCGGAATGAAGCCGGTGGGCGCGGGGAACGGCGGGGCCGAGGTCGGGATCGGGGCGGAGGATTCGCCGGGGTGGGTGCCGTCGTAGAGGTGTGCGTCGGGGAACGGGCGCATCTTCGGGAGGCCCTGGTCCGGGGTGTAGGCCGGCGGAGGCTCGGGGGCGGCGGGGGCGGCCGTGGCGTCCGCGGGTGGAAGGGGGGTGAAATGGGTGTCGGCGGCGCGGATCTCGGCGGGGCCGGTCGGCTGGATCACCGCGGGGATGGAGATCTCGCCGGTGCCCTCGACCGGGACGCGGTGGAAACCGGTGGTCTCGGCCGGGCCGGGTGCGGCGGCGGGCGGACGGATGATCAGCGTCGGCTGGGCACCGGTCGCGCTCGTCTGGCTGCGCGAGGTCTCGATGCCGCCGGTCGCGGTCACCGCGCCGACTACACGGAACTCACCGGTCGGCGTCGGCGCGGGCTCCGCCGCGTCCTCCCCCGGCGCGCCGGGAACAGCGCGTCCACCGGTCGTCGCCCCAGCGGGCGCGCCACCAGGCACACTGCGTCCACCCGTCGTAGCACCGGCAGGCGCGCCACCGGGCACATTCCGGCCGCCGGTCGTCGCACCCGCAGGCGCGCCCGAAGGCGTTCCACCAGGAACGCTGCGCCCGCCAGTCGTCGCACCCGGCGGCACATTCGGGGCTGCGGCACCTGCAGCGAAGCCGCCGGGCATGTCACGTCCCGGCACTGGACCGGATGGCATCTGACGAGCGCCGGTCGCTGCACCGAACGCCGCGCCCGGAGTACCGGACGCACCATCTCCGGCCGCCGCGCCTGCGGCACCGAATGCGGCACCAGCCGACCCTGCACCGGCGGGACCGAAGGCACCGGAGGGAGCCTGCCCACCGCCGACCTGCCCGTGCCCACCGGGCTGCGGATACCCGGGCGCCCACATCGGCGCACCACCCTGTATCGCCGCGGCCAGCGCCTCCCGCGCCGCCACCGCGAGCGCACCCGTGCTCGGGTACCGATCGGCCGGATCCTTGGCCATGCCGCGCGCGATGACCTCGTCGAGGGTCGCCGGCAGGCCGGGCAGGATCTCGCTGGGGCGCGGCGGGGTCTCCGAGAGGTGCGCGCGGATCAGCACGCTCATGCTGGCCGCGGGGAACGGCGAGGCGCCGGTGAGGCATTCGTGCAGGACGCAGGCCAGCGAGTAGACATCGGCGTGGTGCGAGATCGGGCCGACGTCGAAGCGTTCCGGCGCCATGTAGATGTAGGAGCCCATGGCCATCCCGGCCTGGGTCACCGCGCTGTCGCCCTCGGTGTGGGCGATGCCGAAGTCGGCGAGGTAGGCGAAGTCGGCGGGTGTCACCAGGATGTTGGCCGGCTTCACGTCGCGATGCACCAGACCGCCCGCGTGTGCGGCATCGAGTGCGGCGGCGATCTGCTCGACCACCGCGACCGCGCGATCGGGGCTCATCGGCCCACCGGTACGCAGCACGTTCCGCAGGTCGGTGCCGGGGACCAGGCGCATGTCGATGAACAGCACCCCGTCGATCACGCCCCAGTCGTGAATCGGGATGACATGCGGTTCGGCGAGCTTGGCCGCCGCCTGGGACTCCCGGCGGAACCGGACCTGATAGGCCGGGTCCTGCGCGAGTTCTTCCGCCAGCAACTTCAGGGCGACCACTCGGTCCTTGCCGGTGTCGTAGGCCTCGTAGACCTCGCCCATCCCGCCTTTGCCCAGCATCGACCGCAACTCGTACGGACCGAACCTGCTCCCCGTCCGTGACCCAGGTGCCTGCACCAGCGTCCGCCTCCCACTTCTCGCATGCCCGAAGACCTGCTCGTCAGAAGGAGGATTCTCCCGGTGCCACCACGCCGTGGTCAAACGCGAACACGATCGCGGCGGCTCGATCACGCAGGTCCAGCTTGCCGAATATATGCCCTACGTGGCTTTTCACGGTGACTTCCGAGATACCGAGTTCGGCGGCGATCTCGCTGTTGACCCGGCCTCGCCCGATCAATTCGAGCACTTCGTACTCGCGTGCGGTGAGTTCGCCGAGCCGGCTGTCGGTGCGGGTCCCGGCCGGTTTGACGGTCCGGTAGGCGGTGAGCACCCGCCCGGTCACCGACGGGTCGAGCCAGGCGCCGCCCGCGGCCACCGTGCGCACCGCGCGGATCAGGTCCTCGGCGGGTGAGTCCTTGAGCAGGAACCCCGCCGCGCCAGCGCGCAGAGCACCCGAGAGAAGCTGGTCGTCGTCGAAGGTGGTGAGGACGAGGACCGGCGGAGCGTCGGGGCGAGCGCGCAGCAACCGTGTCGCATCGATACCGCCCACCCGCTTCATCCGCAGGTCCATCAGCACCACGTCGGGACGGTCGGCGGCGACGGCGGCCACCACCTCGTCACCGTCGGCGCATTCGCTGACGGTGAAGCCGTCGCGGCGGCGCAGGATCCGGCGCAGCCCGCCGCGGACGAGTTCCTGATCGTCCACGACGAGCACCGACACCGGGTTCTCGATCGGCGCGGCGGCCGTCACATGTCCTCCTGGGGTTTGGTTCTGAGCATGCCGGGCAGCATGGCCGTGATCGTCGAGCACGCGCCGGACTTGAGCGGGAACCTCGCGCGCACCGTCCATCCGTTGTCGGCGGCGCCCGCGGTGATCGACCCGCCGAGCAGTTCGGTGCGCTTGCGCATGCCGCGCAGACCCATGCCGACGTCGTGCCGCGGGGGCGGGCCGAGCGGCAGCGGATTGGTCACCACCAGCGTGGCCGCCTCGGTGCTGACATCGAGCCGCACCGTCGCGGCGTTGCCCGGCGAGTGCTTGGCGACATTGGCCAGCGATTCCTGCCCGATCCGGTACAGCGCGTGCCCGACGGTGCCAGCCACGACGGCCAGGTCGCCGGTGCGGGCGTAGTCGACGATGAGCCCCGCGCGCCGAAAGTCGCCGACGAGTTCGTCGATATCGGCGGCGCTGGGCTCGGGCGCCAGCAGCGCGGGACTGGTGTCGAGCATGCCGACGGTGCGGCGGATGTCGGCCATCGCCTGCCTGCCGAGGCGCTCGGCGTCGACCAGCGCCTCCACCGCCTCGGTGACGTCGTCGTCGGTCTGCAGCGCGCGCCGGGCCGCGGTCAGGTGCAGCAGGGTGATCGACAGCGAGTGCGCGATCACGTCGTGCACCTCGCGCGCGATTCGGCGCCGTTCCTCGTCGGCGGCCTGACCGGCACGAATGGCCTGGTTCTCGCGCTCCTGATACAGGAAACGGCGCTGGTACTGCAGCATCACCCCGCAGAAGACGCCGAGCATGATGCCCATGACATACATCGGCAGCCCCTGCAACCGCTGTCCCTCATTGCCCCACTGCACGTGGCCCGCGAGGTCGAAGGCGACCAGCTCGAGGATCGCGAGCAGCGCGAACCCGATGGTGAGCCCGCGTGACGCGACCGCGGCCACCTCACCGGCGACGATCACCAGCACGAACGGCGCGAAATCGGCGTTGACCGGCTGCAGCAGGAACAGTGCGCACGACAGCAGCGCCGACCCCTTCAACAGCAGCGGGTGCGGCTTCACCCCGAAGATCGCGAACAGCGGGATCGGCAGGAAGGCGGTGGCCATCGCGATCAGCGGCAGCGGACTCGGGAAGTAGGAATGCCGCTGGATCACGGCCGCACCGGTGATCACCAGCAGGGCCAGGTCGGCGCCGATGATCACCGCCGGGGGGTAGTCGTAAGGCAACGACTCGATGCGCTCGCGCACGGTATGGAGCAGCCGACGCACCCCCGCCCGCGGCCGGTCCGCGAGCCGCCGCCAGCGGCTCGTCCGGCCCGCCATACTCGCGGGGATGGCGTGACTCACCTCCATGGGGTAAGGCTAGCCGCCGTGCCCTCGGCCCGTCATCGTCCCGCGAACGGTGCCCCTCTCCTACCCGGGTAGGAGAAGAAGTCGGGTCCCCGGCACGACGATTCGGGTGACGCGCGTCCGTAGCGTTTGGGTCATCGCTCACGGAAGGTGAAGCCCATGACCTGGACCGATCAGCATCAGCGCACTGCTATCGTGCAGACCGTGCTCGCCAGGGCAGCGATCGACCCGAACGACCCAGGCCTGTTCGCCGGCCTCCCCGGGATCGACCGGCTCTTCGGCGGGATCGACGGCTTGCTGCACGCCCTGTCCTACCGCTGGAACAATCATTTTCGCGCCAAACTCGAACAGGCCGAGCTCGAAGGACATACGGCCGTCGAGGCTTATCTGGAACTTGCGGCCGAACAGCCCGCGCTGCGTGCACTTCTCGACGCGCGAGCGGCGACCGTGCAGACTACGCGTACCCGCGCCTTCGCGCGCTGAATTCCCGTCCAACCAAAAACCCATGGGGGACATGACATGCCGGACAACGATTCGCCGATGCTCGAGCTGACGCGGGTGGTCAAGCAGTACCGCGTCGGCGAACAGCAGGTCCGCGCGCTCGACGAGGTGAGCATGCGGATCGAGGCAGGCCAGTTCACCTCGATCATCGGGCCTTCCGGCTCGGGCAAGAGCACCCTGCTGCACCTGCTCGGCGCACTGGACCGGCCCGACGAGGGTTCGATTCGCTTCCGCGGCACCGAGATCGGCGATCTCGACGAAGACGCCCAGGCCGCGTTCCGTTTGCAGCAGGTCGGTTTCGTCTTCCAGTTCTTCAACCTGCTGCCCACGCTGTCGGCGTGGGAGAACGTGGCGGTGCCGAAACTGCTGGACGGCACCGGATTACGCAAAGCCAAGCCGCGAGCGCTGGAACTGCTCGATCTGGTCGGCCTCGGTGACCGGGCACAGCACCGGCCCGCGGAACTGTCCGGCGGGCAGATGCAGCGCGTCGCGGTGGCGCGCGCGCTGATCATGGACCCGCCGCTGATCCTGGCCGACGAACCCACCGGCAACCTCGACTCCAAGACCGGTGCGTCGATCCTGTCCCTGCTGGGAGACATCACCGCACAGGGGAATTCGGTCGTGATGGTGACCCACGACATGGGCGCGATCGCCTACTGCGACCGGGTGATCACGCTGCACGACGGGCGCATCGACGCCGACGACCTGGTGGCGGAGCGGGTGGACGCATGATCGCGGCCATGTGGGATCGGTTGCGGCTGTTCAATATCGGTGAACTGATCCGCCATCCCGGCCGCACGATCATGTCGACGGCGGTGATGGCGGTTTCGGCCGCGCTGCTGGTCGCCGTGCTGAGTATCTCCGGATCGGTCACGGGGTCGGTCGACCGGCTCACCCAGGGCCTGGCGGGCGACGCCGTCCTCGAGATCACCGGCATCACCGACGCCGGTTTCGAACAGTCGTTGCTGACCCAGGTCGCCGCGACACCCGGTGTCGCCAAGGCGGTTCCGATGCTGCGCAGCACGCTCGGCGCAGGCCCCGACCGGGCCATGCTGGTCGGCGCCGACCAGAATATCGCCGCGCTCGGCAGCGACCTGGCCGAACCGATGTCGCAGCACACCACCAAGCTGCTCACCACGCCGAGGGGCGTGCTGGTCGGCGCGGCGATGGGCTACCAGGTCGGCGACAGCATCCCCATCGGGTGGGGTACCGCGACCGTCGCGGGCATCCTCGACGACGAGGCGACCAACCGGCTCAACGGCGGTCACCTGGTCGCGGCGCCGCTGCCGCTGGCCCAGCTGCTCACCGACCGGGTCGACAAGCTGGACTCGGTGCAGATCCTGCCCACCCCGGGCACCGACGTGACCGCCCTGCGGGCCGCGCTGACCACCGTGGTCGACGGGCGCGCGGTGGTCGCCGAACCCAGTCTGCGGACCGCGCAGGCGGGCGGTGCCATCCAGATCATGCGCTATTCCACGTTGATGTCCTCGGCGGCGGCGCTGATGGTGTCGGCGTTCCTGATCTACAACGCGATGAGCATGGCGGTGACGCAGCGCAGGCCGACGCTGTCGCTGCTGCGCGCGATCGGCGGACAGCGTGGTCCGATGGTGCGCGATCTGCTCGTCGAAGCGGCGTTGCTCGGGCTGATCGGCGGTGTCATCGGGTCGGCGATCGGTGCGATGATGGGCCGGGTCGCGATCGGGCGCCTGCCCGCGGCGATCGTGCAGTCGGTGGAGGCTCGGACCGAGTTCATGGTGCCGGATTACGCTGTGCCCGTGGCGATCGCGGCGTGCGTGGTGGCTACGGTGCTGGCGGCGGCGATCGCGGCGCGGCAGGTGTACAAGGTCGCACCGGTCGAGGCGCTCGCGCCGGTGGAGGCCGGTCACTCGGCCGCCGACAGTGCGGTCCTGCGCTGGGCGGCGCTGGCCGGCGGCATCGGCCTCGTCGGGGCGGCCATCACGCTGGCGTTCCTCGATCTCGGGCGGCTCTCGCTCGCCGCGATCTCGACGTCGTTCGCGGCGGCCGTGCTGCTGTGCTTCGCCGCGACCGGGCCGATCGTGCGCGGCGCCGCCGGGATCGCCCGGTGGTTCGGCGCGCCGGGCGCACTGGGGGCGACGACCTTGGAGCGGGCGCCACGCCGCGTCTGGGCGACGGCGATGACGGTGATGATCGGCGTGGCGGCTGTCGTCGCGCTCGGTGGGGCGTCGGGCAATATGGTCGACTCGGCGACCGAGTCGTTCGAGAGCCTCGGCGACGCGGACCTGTATGTGAGTCCCAGTCCGATGGAACAGTTCCCGACCGGGCCGGTACTGCCGCCGGATGTGGCCGAGCGGGTCGCCGCGGTGCCCGGTGTCGCGCAGGTGGGTCCCGCGCAGATGGCGTTCGCGACCGTCGGCAGCGGACGGGTGATGCTGCAGGGCTATCCGGCTAGCAACGACGATGCCCGGCTCGGCGCGGTCGACAAGGCCGTGATCGAACGGATGGAGCGCGGCGAAGGCGTCGTCGTAACCAGGGACGTGGCGCGGTCGATGCACCTGGCGGTGGGCGACGAGCTCACCATGCCCACCCCGTCCGGTGAGCGCACTGTGCCTGTGTTGCAGGTGATTCCGTACTTCACCGCGGTGTCCGGCGTGGTGATGATGAATCTGGATCAGATGCGCGAGTGGTATCAACGCCCCGGCGAGACGATCCTGTCGGTGCGGTTCGAGCCCGGCGCCGACCAGGAGGCGGTGCGCGCCGCCGTGCGCGCGGCGGTACCGCAGGAGATCCATGTCGACACCGGCGCCAGCATGGTCGAGGCGATCTCGTCGAGCGTGCAGCAGGGTGCGGCGATGAGCAACATGATCCTGTGGATCGTGGTCCTCGTGGCGACGGTGGCGCTGCTCAACACGCTGATGCTGTCGGTGCTCGAGCGGCGCAGGGAACTGGGCGTGCTGCGAGCCATGGGGACCAACCGCAAGTTCCTGCTGCGCTCGGTGCTCGCCGAGGCTGCAGGCATCGGATTCATCGGTGCGGCAATCGGACTCGTGATCGGCGCGGCAGTGCAATACCTGGGCACCGTGGCAATCGGGCACGCGATGACCATCGACATCGTCTACCAGCCGAGTCCGCTGCTGGTCGTCTACGGTGCGGTCGCCCTCGGCCTGGCGCTGCTCGGGTCGATCCCGCCCGCGCTGCGGGCCGCCAGGATGCCGATCGTGGCGGCGCTGGCGGTGGACTGAGATGTGCCGTCGCAGCGTCAGCGCGGGTGCGCGGGCGCTGCGACGGCGACTTCACAGTGGCACTTCTTCCCACCAAGCGATCACTTCGTCCTGGGCGGAAGGCCGTGGCGCTCCACCGGTGCCACTGCTCCCCCTGCGGCTCACGGCGATCACGTATTTCGCGCGGGCCGAGTCGCCGGGAAAGCTGATGACCTGGTGCGCGGTGTGCATGCGGCTACTGGCCGGGTCGGGAACAACCCAGCGGCGCAACGAGAACGGCACCCCGTCCTTGTCCCCCGGGTACTTCACCGCCGCGGGCATCGCCTCCACCACCGAACGCGCCTGCGCCGCAGTCGCATACTCCAGCACGAGGTAGCTCACGGACCCGGCATTGTTGTCGGTCCGCTCGCACTGCCAGCCCGCACTGATCGGATTCCATTGCAGTGCGGGCTCTTTCCACTCCAGCTCACTCACCGCACGCACGGCGGCGCACCGCGCACCCCGATACCCCTGCCCCTCCGCCACCTCTCCCTGCGGAACCAGCGTGGGAAACACGCGCCGACTCGCCGCGAACGAATCCCCCGCCGCCGTCACCGAACTCGACGGCGCCTTGGGCGCCACTCCGGCGGCTTCGTCGTCCTCGTCCCCATCGGGCAACACCACAACCACCAAGGCCACCAGCAGAGCCACCAGCGCTCCGATGAGCGCCACCAGCAACAACCACCCCACCCGATGCAGCCTGGACATCCGTCGCGGCGCAGGCCGCCGCGGACCGGCCCACGGCCCACGGCCCATCCCCCGCGGCCCCATCGGCGGACCGGCAGGAGCACCACCCGGGTTCAGCGGGACACCCGGTCCAGCGACCGCTCCCGGCACCGCCGATCGCACCGATTCCGGCGCGTGCCCACCGTGCGCCGGCGCACCGGCAGGCACCGTCCCCTGCGCGGCCCCAAAAGCCGTCCCCGGCTGCGCCGCTCCCGGCTGAACTGCCCCCGGCTGCACCGTTCCTGGGTCTCCGGGCATTCGCCCCGGATCACCAGGTGTGCGCTCACTTCCTGCGCTCGACGCCTGGGCGACCCCCGGACGTTGGCCTCCCATGTCCAGCAGGTCACCGGGGCGACTTCCGCCATCCGCCTGCGCGCCGTCGCCGGCGTCGCTCACCGAGGCGGCAGCCGTCGCATCGACACCGCCCATCTCGAACGGCTTGTCCACCGAATCGGGCGCACCGACCGCCCCACCCCTGGCCCCCACCCCGCTGGTACTGCTGCCTGAATCTCCCTCTGGACCACCTACAGCCTCCGCGAATCCCCCAGAGCCGCTGGCGCGCTCGGAATCGGCAGCAGCGCTGGAGGATTGGCCCGAGCCATCCGTTCCGGTGGGTGCCGCGATCGGCGTCACGTCCGTTGGGGCACTCGCGTTCGCCGCATCCAACCGTCCGGATTCCGCGATCGGCACGACATCGGTCGCTGCCGAATCGGTTACCTCGGGTCCATCGCCCGGCCGATTCGCTGCATCGATGTCACCCGCGGGATTCCTTGCGACGCTGCCGGACTCAGGCCGTGCTCGAGGCGCGCTCGCGTCCGCGCCTGGCACGACATCACCGCCGACACCGGACCCCGAGCGAGGGTCGACATCCACGGCGGACCGCTGATCGTCGCCCGGCGCTACCACCGCCGACTGCGCTGGAGGCTGCTGACCCATCGCCTGCTGCGCACCAGGAGGTTGCTGAGACGCGGCCTCCGCGTGGGGCGGCGCCTGCGCACCCGGTGGTTGCTGAGGCGCAGCCTGCACATGAGGCTGCCCCGCGGCTGGCACCGGCGCACCCGGTTGCGGGGACAGCTGTGGCTGAGGCTGCTGACCCATCGGCGATGGCCTGCCGAGCGGAGGCTGGGCGCCTGGCAGGGCGGGCGGCACCGGCTGAGCAGGTTGCGCTGATTGGACTGGCGGCTGGGGGACGAAAGGTGGTGCGGCAGGCGCCTGCTGGGCGGCAACGGGTCCTGCAGGGGCGGGTGGAGGTTGGGATGGGTGCCAATTGCCCTGTGGCACAGGCTGGATCGGTGGGGCCGGGTTTCCCGCGTAGCCGGGGGCAGGCATTGCCGGCGGCTGTGCGGGGTGAGGAAAGGCGCCCGGGGAAACCTGGACCGGTTGTTGGACGGGCGGGTAGTAGGCCGACGGGGGATGAGGCAGGGCGGGTGGGGTGTTGGAGGTGAGGGCCTTGCGGGCTGCCTTGGCGAAGGCGGCGCACGAATCGAACCGCGACGCGGGGTGTTTCGCCATGGCGGCGGCCAGGACAGCGTCCAGCGCAGGCGGGAGTCCCTGGCGGCGCAGGGCAAGGGGCGGGGGGTTGAGGTAGAGGGTGCCGCGGATGATCTCGTTGGGGTCGGGTGAGTCGAAGGGAGCGATGCCGGTGAACAGCCAGTACAGGGCGCAGGCCAGGGAGTACTGGTCGGAGCGGTGGTCGAGTTCGGCGCCGGTCATCTGTTCGGGGGACGCGTAGGCCAGCGTCGCGGTGAACATGCCCTGCTGGGTGAGGTGGGTGGAATCGGCGCGCAGGCGGGCGATGCCGAAGTCGGTGAGGAAGACCCGCTCGCCCTGGCCGCCGCTGGATCGGGCAAGCAGGATGTTGGCCGGTTTCACATCCCGGTGCAGCACTCCCCTGCCGTGCGCGTAGTCCAGTGCGTCGGCGACCCCTTCGATGATCTGCACGGCCCGCTCGGGCGGCAGCGTCATCGGGTCGACGGTCGCGGCGTCGACCCCGTCGACGTACTGCATGCTGATCCACAGCTGCTCGCCCTCGGCCCCCCGATCGAAGACGGTGACGATGCCGGGATGGTCGAGTCCGGCCGCGAGATCGGCCTCCCGTTCGAACCGCGCGCGAATGCGTTCGTCGGCGAACAGATCCCGGTTGAGCAGCTTGAGCGCGGTCAGCCGATCCAGCCGCGGATGCCGCGCCAGATACACGGTTCCCATGCCGCCCTGCCCGAGCATCCGCTCGACAGTGAACCCGGCGAACACCTCACCGATATCGAGCACTGCGACCCCCTTCCGGCGCCTGTGGCGGATCAGCATGGCACCCGCACAGCGGCGTGACCACCTTCATTCGAATTCTCGCCGAAAATCGGTGAAACTTGCTAACTGTCGTCCGGTATCGTCCGGGCGCGCTCGACGAGAAGTTTGCACCGCCGAAGCAGGGCGCCGACGCGCAGTGGGTGGTGGGGAGGATTCGGTGGTGAAGTCGACCGGAAAGGCGGCTGCCTTGCGCGGGCTGCTGCATAGTGCGGTGCTGGCATCGGCCGCACTGTCCGCCGTCTCGTGTGCCATGCCTGGCACCCAGGCGGCCGTGAGCGCACCCACGGTGACCGTGAACAGCGATGCCGCCTGGCACCCTGGCCTGTCCATCATGCTGCCCGATTCGCTGGCCGCGGAGTTCACCCAGTTGCAGTCGCAGCTGCCGGGACAGGTCGGCATGGCGCTGATGCCGGTCGGCGGCGGCCGGATGACGATCTACGGCGACTGGACCACCGGCATCGCCTGGTCGACGATCAAGGTGCCGCTGGCCGTCGCCGCGTTGCGCCACGATCAGGACCAGTCGATCTTCGAGATGGTGCAGGCCGCGATCACGGTGTCGGACAACGACGCCGCCTACGGGCTGTGGGAATCGCTGGGCGACGGGGAGGAAGCGGCCGAGGCCGTGCAGCAGGTGCTCGACGAGGCCGGTGACATCTCCACCCCCGGCAAGGAGAGCCTGCGCACCCAGCTCGACTACACCTCCTTCGGCGGCACCGAATGGTCGCTGGCCAACCAGGTCCGGTTCGCCTCGCGCCTGCCGTGCCTGCCGCAGACCGAGGTCGTCACCCAGCTGATGGGCGAGATCACGCCCGATCAGGGCTGGGGTCTCGGCCTGCTCGACGACACCGAGTTCAAGGGTGGCTGGGGTCCCGACGACGACACCGGGGTGTACACGGTGCGCCAGTTCGGGCTGGTGCCGATCGGCAGCGGTCAGCTGGCGGTCGCCCTTGCCGCACAGGCGGATTCGGGCACCTTCGACGACACCACGGCCCTGCTGGACCGGATGGCGCTGCTGCTGTCCCGGCACCTGCCGGAGCTGCGCGGCGGCGTGTGCCCGCGCTGAGCGACCCCGCTCAGCCGGGGACGACCAGGCCGGATTCATAGGCCAGCACCACCGCCTGGGCCCGGTCGCGCAGGCCGAGCTTCGAGAAGACCTTGGAGACATGGGTTTTCACGGTCTGCTCGGCGACGAACAGCGCCTCGGCGATCTCGGTGTTCGACAGTCCCTTGGCGACGAGCTCGAGCACTTCCCGCTCGCGCGGGGTGAGCGAGGTCAACGCGGGCGCGGCGGGCGTGCGCACCGTGTTGCGCCTGCGCGTGACGTCGGCGATCAACCGGCGGGTGATGGTCGGCGCCAGCAGTGCCTGGCCGTCGGCGACGACGCGCACCGCCCGCACCAGTTCCTCGGCGGGCGCGTCCTTGAGCAGGAACCCGCTCGCGCCCAGGCTCAGCGCCTCGTAGACGTAGTCGTCGATGTCGAAGGTGGTGAGCATCAGCACCCGCACCGGCGGATCGAAACCGGCGGCCAGGATCGCGCGGGCGGCCTCGAGCCCGTTCATCTCCGGCATCCGCACATCCATCAGGACCACATCGGGCCGCAACCGCTTGGCCTCGGCCACCGCGACCTTGCCATCGGGCGCGTCCCCGATGACGCTGATGTCGGGCTGGGCTGCCAGCAACGCGCCGAAACCCTGCCGCACCATCGCCTGGTCGTCGGCGATCAAAACGGTAATTGCCACTCGACCACCCTAATGCGCGCCGACGCGAAGCGGTCCACAGTCTTTCGCGCAGGGCCGGAGTGCCTAGGGGGTGGGCAGTTTCGCCGAGACCTCGAAGCCACCGTCCTCGGTGGGGCCCGCGACGAGCGAACCGCCGACCGCCTCGACCCTGCTGCGCATGCCGTCGATGCCGTGCCCGCCACCCGCACCGGGGCGCGACGGGGTCACCGACGGCGCGTTGCGCACGGTCACCGTCACCGCGTCGGGAGCGACGGCCACGGCGACGAGCACCGGCGCACCGGGCGCGTGCCTGGCCGAGTTGGCCATCGACTCCTGCACCACCCGGTAGACCGTCAGCCCGGTCGTCTCGGGGACAGTCTCGAGCTCACCGGTCACGGTCCATTCGACCGGCAGACCCGCACGCTGGGCGGACGCGCACAGTTCCGGCACATCCACCGCCCGCGGCTGCGGCGCGTGCTCGGGCAGCTGCCCGTCGCTGCGCAGCACCCCGAGCAACCCGCGGATCTCGTTGAGCGCGGTGCGCGCGGTGGCGCCGATCGACTCGAACTCCGTGCGCGCCGCCGGGTCGAGATCGGTGATCCGGTAGGGCGCGGTCTGGGCCTGCACCACGACCATCGACATGTGGTGGGCCACGACATCGTGCAGGTCACGGGCGATCCGGGCCTTCTCCTCGAGGATGGCCCTGCGCGCGCGTTCGAGCTCGGTGACCTCCTCCTGCCGTTCCAGCTTGCGGCGCGAGGCGACCACGATGCGCAGCAGATAGCCGAACAGCGCCAGCGCGCCGAAACCGACCACCCAGCCCCACAGCGGGCCCTCCGCCGAACCCGGCATGGTGGTCGCGAACAGCATCGACTGCGCCGCCCAGGCCACCACCACGATCGGCACCGCGGCCCGCAGCGCCACCGCGAACAGCAGCACGAACAGGACGATGACGTGCACCACCTGGAACGGCAGATCGTTATCCGGCGCGGGCTGGAGGCCGACCGAGAACAGCAGCGCGGCGCCTGCCGAGACAGCCCAGCCGAGCGACGGGTTGATCCGCACCAGCAGGATCGGGAACACCGCGAACGCCGACAGCAGCGGCGCCAGGGCCGGCGACACCTCGTGGGTGACGAACAGGGTCGGCCAGGCGATGCTGTAGAGGATCAGCGCGACGGCCACCGTCGCGAGGTCGAACCAGGTGCGCGCGCTGATGCGGCGTGCGGCGGGGCGCGGTTGTCCGGACATGGCTCGAGCCTACGAACCGTCCGGTCAGCGGACCTCATACCGCCGAGCGATTTCGCACCCCCTACCCTGGTGTGACCCCGGCGCCGGGTCACCCGCCCGCGCGCCCCGAGAACCGGTCCACAGCGGGATGCCCGCAGCAGGACCCGCTCCTTACCGTCGGAGGCCATGAACACCCCGCTTCGCCCGGTACCCGCCGCTCGCCGTGCCCGTACCGCCGTCTCCGCCTCCGCCTCGTCGAACACCGGCAGCCCGGCCGAAGCCGCGCACCGCCGCCGCAGCGGTGTCGCCCTGTGTACCGCGGGCCTGGCCATGGCCGCCGCCGTCGTGATGTCGGCGCCCGGCGCCATGGGCACCACGCCCGGTGGTGGCACCGAGAACGAGGCCGCCGCGGCCGTGGTCCGCGCGCTGATCGACGACGACCCCGACGCTCCCGCGCTGATCCCCCGCGACTTCGGCTACAAGTTCGGCTACGACCCTGCCCAGCAGGACGGGCTGCTGGTGAACCCGAACGGCAGCTGCTCCTCCCCGGTGACATTGCCCGCCGAGTTCGGCCCTGCCTGCATGGCGCACGACCTCGGCTACGACATGCTGCGCTACGCCGAGCGGGTCGACGAACCGCTGGGCGCCTGGGCCCGGCGCTCGGTGGACGCGGCGCTGAACCGGCGCATCCACGCGGCCTGTGAGCTGCGCGACGACGAGTTCTCCCGGGCCCGCTGCGGTGTCATGGCCGATATCGCGTTCACCGCGGTCGACGTGAACTCGCGCAGGCAGGAGTACGGCGCCCCGGTCGTCGAGAACGTCTTCGCCACGACCGACCCGGCCGACCGGCCGAATTTGTGGCCGCTGGCGCGGACCGTACTGGGTTTGTTCGCGGTGACGGCGGCCTCGGCGGTCATCATCGACGCGCTGCGCAAACGGCGCCGCCGCCTGGCCTGACTGCTTGCCGAAAACTAGAACATGTCCTAGTTTTCACGCATGGCCCTCACTATCGACGAAACGATCGAGATCGACGCCCCCGCCGAGAAGGTGTGGGAGGTTCTCACCGATTTCGGTCGCTACGGCGAATGGAACACCTTCTGCTACGAGGCGGTGAGCACGCTGGAGCCGGGCTCGCCCATCGACATGAAGGTGCAGCTGGGCGGGAATCGCCGTCCGCAGCGGGAGTGGATCCGCACGCACACCCCCGGCGTGGAGTTCAGCTACACGATGAAGCCGGTGCCGCTGGGCACGCTGCACAGCCTGCGCTCGCACACCGTGGTGCCGATGGGCGCGGACCGCTGCCGCTACGAGTCGCGGTTCACCCTCGCGGGCTGGCTCAGTCCCGTCGTGACCCTCGCGCTCGGCAAGCACCTGCGCGCGGGCTTCACCGCGATGACCGCCGGCGTCGGCAAGCGGGCGACCGAGATCTGAAAAACGGGGTGCGCCAGGCCGATTCGGCCCAGCGCACCCCGCTGCGTGGTGTCCCTAGACGCCCGCGGGCACCGGCAGCGCGCCGCGCGCCACCTCGTAGGCCGCGCCAACCCGGTACAGGCGGTCGTCGGCCAGGGCGGGCGCCATGATCTGCAGGCCCACCGGCAGGTTGTCGTCTGCCGACAGCCCCGACGGCACCGACATGCCGCAGTGCCCGGCCAGGTTGGTCGGCAGCGTGCACAGGTCCGACAGGTACATGGCCAGCGGATCGTCGACCTTCTCGCCCAGCTTCCACGGGGTGAACGGGCTGGTCGGCGAGACGAGCACGTCGACCTTCTCGTAGGCGGCGTCGAAGTCGCGCGCGATCATCGTGCGGACCTTGAGCGCCTGACCGTAGTAGGCGTCGTAGTAGCCGGCCGACAGCGCGTAGGTGCCGATGATGATGCGGCGCTTCACCTCGGGGCCGAAACCGGCCTCGCGGGTCAGCGACATCACCTGGTCGGCGCTGTGGCTGCCGTCGTCACCGACACGCAGGCCGTAGCGCATCGCGTCGAAGCGCGCCAGGTTCGACGACACCTCCGACGGCATCACCAGGTAGTACGAGGACAGCGCGTACTCGAAGTTCGGGCACGACACCTCGATCACCTCGGCGCCCAATTCCTTGAGCACCGCGACCGCGGCGTCGAAGGAACCGAGCACGCCGGGCTGGTAGCTGTCGGAATGCAATTCGCGCACCACACCGACGCGCACACCGGTCAGGTCGCCGTTGGCGCCCTGGCGCGCCGCCTCGACCACGGGCGCCACCGGCACGTCGCGGGAGGTGGAGTCACGCGGGTCGTAGCCGGCGATCACCTCGTGCAGCAGCGCGGTGTCGAGCACCGTGCGACCACACGGGCCACCCTGATCCAGCGACGACGCGCACGCGACGAGGCCGTACCGGGACACGGTGCCGTAGGTGGGCTTCACGCCGACCGTCGCGGTGACCGCGGCGGGCTGACGGATGGAGCCACCGGTGTCGGTGCCGATGGCCAGCGGCGCCTGGAACGAGGCAAGCGCCGCCGCCGAACCGCCGCCGGAACCGCCCGGGATGCGGGTGGTGTCCCACGGGTTGCGGGTCGGGCCGTAGGCGGAGTTCTCGGTGGAGGAGCCCATCGCGAACTCGTCCATGTTGGTCTTGCCGAGGATCGGGATGCCCGCGGCGCGCAGCCGCGAGGTGACCGTCGCGTCGTACGGCGACATCCAGCCCTCGAGCACCTTCGAGGCGCACGTGGTCGGCATGTCGGTGGTGGTGAAAACGTCCTTGAGCGCCAACGGAACTCCCGCCAGCGGCGAGACCGGGGTCTCGCCCGCGGCCAGCGCGGAGTCGACGGCGCCTGCCGCGGCCAGCGCCTCGTTCCCGGCGACGTGCAGGAAGGCGTTGAGCGCACCGTCGACCGCGGCGATGCGATCCAGGTGCGCCTGGGTGACCTCGGTGGAGGACACCTCGCCGCCGTGGATCTTGGCCGCCAGCTCGGAAGCCGACAGCTGGGTCAACTCGCTCATTCGCCCTCTCCCAGGATCTGCGGGACCAGGAAACGCTGTTCTTCCACAGCGGGCGCCTGGTCCAGCGCCTGCTCGGGAGTCAGACCGGGCACGACCACATCGGGCCTGGTCACATTGGTCGTCGGGTTCGGCGACGCGGTGGCGGGGACGTCGGCGGCGACCTCGGAGATGGTCCGCACATGGCTGAGGATCGAATCCAGCTGACCGGCGAACTGGTCGAGTTCGGCGTCGGTCAACGCCAGCCGGGACAGCCGGGCGAGGTGAGCGACCTCGTCACGGGAGATTGCGGGCACCGCGGGACCCCTTTCGGCTTCGGTTGGGAAGTAGTGGCTACAGCCTAGTCAGCGGGCCCGAAGGGGTCCGACGGGGTAGGACGCACTCGGCTCGCGCGAAAGTTCGCGCATGTCGGGCCGTTGGGGTCATACTTCGAGTCGTGCAGCCCGCGTTCAGGGGTGTAAGTATGGCGTCACCGGGTATTCGTCTCGAACAACCCCGGCCCTAGGAAAGGAACGCACGTGTCATTCCTGCTCCGCGTGCAACTTCCGGATCGACCGGGAAGCCTCGGCTCTCTCGCACTCGCCCTCGGCGGGGTCGGCGCGGACATCCTGTCGCTCGATGTCGTCGAACGCGGCGCCGGTTTCGCGATCGACGATCTGGTGGTCGAGGTTCCTACCGGCGCGCTGCCCGACACCCTGATCACCGCCGCGGAATCGGTGCACGATGTGAGCGTCGACTCCATCCGCCCGTACTCCGGCGTGCTGGACACCCATCGCGAGCTCGAGCTGATCGACCAGGTCGCCAGCGCCCGCGACGACCGGCTGCAGGTCCTCGTCGACGGTGTGCCGCGCGTGCTGCGCGTCGGCTGGTCGACGATCATCGGGATGGGCCCGGCCGGCGCCTACCGCGTCGTCGGCAGCCCGAGTGCCCCTGAGACACAAGCGGGTTCGGCGCCGTGGATGCCGCTGGAGAAGCCGTCGTGGCTCGACGGCGAGGCCGAGTGGGTGCCGCAGATCTGGCGCGACATGGACACCAAACTGGCGGCAGCGCCGCTCGGCAACTCGGGTAGGTCGCTGTTGCTCGGCAGGCCGGGCGGACCGGACTTCCGCCCGTCGGAGGTCGCCCGCCTCGGCTACCTCGCCGGCATCGTCGCCACCGTCCTGCAGTGAGGGACCTCGCCTAGGCGAGCGCCAGGCGCATGACGTAGAGCTGCAAACCCTCGTGCGGTGACCAATTGCGTTCCGGCACAGCGACGAAGCCCAGACGTTCGTAGATGCGGTGCGCGTCGACCATGGTCGCCATCGTGGTGAGCGCGACCGCGTCGTACCCGCCCGCCTCCGCCTCGGCGATGACCGCGCGTACCAGCGCGGTGCCGGCGCCGAGACCGCGGGCCCGCTTCGCGACGGCGAGCATGCGGAACTCGAGTTCGCCGGGACGGGCGATCTCGGCATAGCGGGTGCCCGGCTTCGCGACGGTCAGCGAGCCCGCGACCTCGTCGTCGTTGACGGCGACGAGGACTTGCGCTTCGGTGGCGCGATGGGCGACGTCACCTAGTTCGGTGACGTAGTCGTCCTCGGGTGAGACGTAACCGTCGCCGACGTACACGTCGATGGTCATGGCGGAGATCGCGTCGTATTCGCTGGGGTGTGCGGTACGGATCTCGAGGCCGGTGCCAGGGGTGAGGGCTGATATGCCGTGCATCTGAAGAATGATCCCACCCGCACCGCTGTGAGCTCGCCCTCACCCGCGAATCTGGTCGCCGGTGAGCTCGCGGCTCACGACCCGAGGTAGGGCCGCAGGCCGGGGTGATCGGCGACCCAGTTGTCGGGGTTGCGCGGCGGGTAGGCGACGGCGAGCTGGTCACCGATCGCGGGCCAGTGGGCCGCGTCCCAGGCGAAACGGCGGTAGACCACGACCCCGGTGACCGACGGGCCGGTCAGCGTGCCGGTGATGGTGACGTAGTGCTCGCCGGTCATGGCGGGCAGCGCGCTGACCCCGGTGATGTAGAGCGACCCGTGTTCGAGACGCGCTCCCCCGCCCTTCCCGGTGCGGGCGGCCAACACCGCGCCGATCGTCACGACCAGCATCGTCACCATGGCCGCCGCCATCACCACTTCGAGCATGCCTCCATGCTAGGCGTACCTCCGCCTTCGCTCCGGCCGTGCGCTGGTCTGTCGACGGCTTCGCCGGCAGCGCCCGTTATGCCCGACCCGCGCGCCCGCGCGCCCGCCTCACAGTGGCGTGAGCTCGCTGACGCCCTGTTCGCGGCGCAGCTGCCAGACCGCGCTGCGGGTGCGCTGCGACCGGCCGTTGCCGCGATCGATCAGCGCGCGATTGGCCGTGGTGTAGATCAGTTGCGCGCCACGGGCATTCGTCTCCGGGTTCTGGAACAGCTGGACGAGGCGGTCGGTCTCCTCCACCGGCAGGCCCGCGCCCAGATCGTCGACGGCCAGCACCTGCCCGGTGTCGAGCGCTTCGAGCATGGCGGGCAGCACCCGCAGCAGCGAGCGGGTAGCGGTGGACGCGTCGGCGAGCTCGAAGGGCACGTCGATCCCCTCGTGCACCAGGCTCAGCCCGGGGCCGCGGCGATCCACCATCCGCCGGTACAGCGCGTCCCGCGCGGCGCGCAGCGTACTGAGTTCGCGTTCCAGCAGGATCGGGTCGGCGCCCCCGTGGTCGAGTTGTGCTGCCAGCGCGCCGATTTCGGCATCCAGGTCACGCAGGTAGTCGGCGTACATCGGATCGTGCTCGGCGACGAGCAGATCCTCGATGCCCAGATCCGCTGTCCGCAACAGCATCAGCAGCCGCGCGGCATTGTCGGGCGAGCGCGAGATGTGGCTGCCGAGGTCGTTGGCGAGTTCGTCGCCGCCCGCGTCGCCCTGCTGCACCTGCAGGTTCGCCGCGAACCAGCGATAGGCGGGCACCAGCGCCTCGGCGTACATCTGCCCGGCCAGACTCAGCAGCAGGGCGTTCGGCCGCACCAACGGCACCAGCGCCGCCACCCCGTAGCGCGCGGGCTCGAACATCGGCCCGATCTTGATCTGATCACCGGTGCGCTCGAACACGATCCGTTTGCGCGAGCGCGGATGCGTGTAGAGCCACTCCGCGATCACATCGGCGTTGTCGAGCCGGAACCCGTAGGTGTAGGGCACCCCCTCGGCCACGAACCCCGCCACGAATTCGGTGGGCCGGTCGGCGAACCCGAGATGCGGCCTGCGCACCGGCCCCGCATAGGGATCCCAGCCGCTCACCGAATGCAGCACCGCGTCGCGCATCTGCGCGAGCGCGTCGATCAGGCTGGTCTTCCCCGCGGCGGCCACGCCGTGCACCGCGGTCACCGGCACCGCCACCGGCCCACCGACGCCCTTGCTGAGCCGCAATTGCTGCGCCTCGGCCAGCGATCGGTGATTGGTCACCTGAAAACTACGCAGCACGTGGCTCGTCCGCCTCTCCGAATCTTTTGGCCAGACTAAGGGACGCGTCCCGCCCGGCCGAGTCGGCGAGCCGAACTCGGCCGGAGCGGGTCCGATTCGCTAGCGGCTCAGATCCCTGAACCGCGAGACCGCCAACGGGAAGAACACCACGATCAAGGCCACCGGCCAGGCCACCGCGAGCAGTTCCGCGTTGGCCGCGGCCCAGGAGTCGCCGGTCGCGACCGGGTTACCGAACAGGCCACGCACCGCCGTGGCCGTGGCCGACATGGGGTTCCATTCGACGACCGCGCCCAGCCAGGACGGCATCGATTCCGGCGAGGCGATGGCATTGGAGAGGAAGGCGACCGGAAAGACCAGGATCTGTACCGCCTGCACCAGTTCCGGCTTGCCCGCGACCATCGCCAGGTAGATGCCGATCCAGAGCATCGCGAACCGAAGCAGCAACAGCAGCCCCACCGCGGCCAGGAACGCGGCGAATCCGCCGTGCCAGCGCCAGCCGATCAGGTACCCGACCGCGATCATCACGGTCAGCCCGACCGCCGATTGCAGCATGTCGGCGATGCTGCGCCCGACCAGCACCGCGGCCGAGTTCATCGGCATCGAGCGGAACCGGTCGATGACGCCCTTGTTCAGGTCCTGGGTGACCGAGAGCATCGTCGCCTCCAGACCGAACGCCATGGTCATGGTGAGCATGCCGGGGACCAGGTAGTCGGTGAAATCTCCCTCGATACCCTGTCCGCCACCGATCAGGTAGCCGAACATCAGCAGCAGCATCACCGGGAAGACCAGCCCGATGACCACCTGAACGGGCTGGCGCACCCAGTGCGCCAGCTCGCGCCTGGTCATCGTCCAGGAGTCGGCCGCCACCCAGCTCAGCGCCGAATCCCGCTGTTGCGTCGTGCTCATGCCGCGTTCTCCTTCGTCAGGTGCAGAAAGACTTCGTCGAGCGTCGGGCGCCGGACCGCGATGTCCTCGGGCTCGATCCCGTTGGCCGCCAGCGCCCGGACTGTCTCGGTCAAGGCCGCCATCCGGTCGCTGACCGAGGCGCTGACCATCCGCCGGTCCTCGTCCACCACCGCATCGCCGGGCAGCAGCGAGGCCGCGAGCGCCAGCTGGGAGGTGTCGTGCAGGACCACGTCGATGCGGTCACCACCCGTCTTCGTCTTCAGCTCGTCGGCGGTGCCCTCCGCGATGACCTTGCCGTGGTCGATCACCGAGATCCGGTCGGCCAGCTGATCGGCCTCCTCCAGGTACTGCGTGGTCAGCAGGACGGTGGTGCCGCCGTCGACCAGCGACCGCACCGAATTCCACACCTCCGTGCGGCCGCGGGGATCGAGCCCGGTCGTCGGCTCGTCCAGAAAGAGCACCTGCGGCTCGGAGATGAGCGACGCGGCGAGGTCGAGCCGCCTGCGCATGCCGCCGCTGTACTGCTTGACGGCCTTCGGTCCGGTGTCCGCGAGCCCGAACCGGGCCAGGAGCTCGTCGGCCCTGACGCCAGCGCGGCGCGCGCCCAGGTGGTAGAGGCGCCCGAACATCTCCAGGTTCTGCCGTCCGCTGAGCTCCTCGTCGACGGCCGCGCTCTGGCCGAGCAGCCCGATCCGGGAGCGCACCCGGTCGGCGTCCGTGCGCACGTCGAGGCCCGCCACCTCGACCCGCCCCGCTTCGGGACGCAGCAGTGTCGACATGATGCGCACGGCCGTGGTCTTGCCCGCGCCGTTCGGGCCGAGCACGGCGTGGACGGTACCGGCCCGCACAGCGAGGTCTAGGCCGTCTAGCGCCCGTTTGGCCCCGTAGTTCTTCCGCAGGCCTTCGACGACGATCGCCGGATCGTGGTCAGTCACTTCAGCCCCTCCATCACTCATTGATCAAATTTGACTAGACGGCCAAGGTACGGCGCCCGCAGGGATTAGTCAAACTTGAATACTGCTAGTTTGGTCAAAGTTGATCAGAAGGGAGCGTCCATGTCAGCGATCCGCCTGCTTGTCCTCGGCGCGGTCCGGCAGCACGGACGAGCACACGGCTATCAGGTCCGCAACGACCTGGAGTTCTGGGGCGCCCACGAGTGGTCCAACGCCAAGCCCGGCTCGATCTACCACGCACTCAAGCAGATGGCCAAGCAAGGACTCCTCGTCGAACACGAGGTCGCCCCGAGCACCGTCGGCGGTCCGCCCCGCGTCGAATACGAGATCAACGACAAGGGCACCGAGGAGTACTTCACCCTGCTGCGCCAGGCCCTGACCTCCTACGACCAGAAAATGGACATGCTCTCGGCGGGCATCGGCTTCATCGTCGACCTGCCCCGCGACGAGGCCGTCACCCTCCTCCGCCGGCGGATCGCCGGGCTCGAACAGTGGCGCGCCTCGGTCACCGAGTACTACACACCGGAACAGGGCCCCGGACAGCTCGGCCACATCGGCGAGATCATGAACATGTGGGTGCACTCGGCCGACAGCGAAGCGGCATGGACCCACGGCCTGATCGACCGCATCGAAGGCGGCGCCTACACCTTCGCCGGTGAGGGTGACCCGTTCGTCGGTGTGCTCGCCGACGATGAACCCAACCCGTTCGCGACGGGACCCCATCCCGCGGACTCCCGCTGACGATCGCCGCGAATCGCTACCCGCACCCTGCGGATTCACACCCTCGGTCGCCGGCGGTAGCCGGGCGTGTCCGCCTGCGACGCACTAGCATGCGGGGCACACCGCGACCGGCCGGTCGACGGGCCGGCGTCGACGACGAGGATGGGTGCGCAGGATGGCTGTTCGGATGATGGTTCGCGGGGTTGTCGTCGCGGCGGTGACGGTCGGCGCCGCCGTGCCGGTGGTGCTGCTCGGCGCGCCGAACGCGGTGGCCGACCCGTGCCCGAACGGGACCGCTCGGGTGTTTCTCGGGGACGAGACGAACTCGTGTCAGGGGGCCGGGTCGAAGACCTATGTGCTGGCCGGTGTGTCGAAGGTGTGCTCGATGACCAGTACCGATGTGACGATCGATATCGACAGCGAGAGCAAGAAGCTGCGGCGGCATGTCGAGATTCGCAACGGGCAGTGTGCGTCGTTCCAGCTGCGGGGGCAGACCGGGGCGACGGTGACCGTCACGCCGAACTGAGAATTGCGCCGAGTCGGGTGCGGGATCCGCTGTGCTACAGCGGATCCCGCCGACGACTACTCGCCCTCGGCCGACTCCGGCGCGGGTGACACTGCGGCGGGTCCCCCCTCGAGCAGCAACCGGAACCCGTCCTCGTCGAGGATCGGCACGCCGAGCTCCTCGGCCTTGGCCGCCTTCGAGCCGGGCGCTTCGCCGATCACCACGAACGCCGTCTTCTTCGAGACCGAGCCCGCCGCCTTGCCGCCGCGGATCAGGATCGCTTCCTTGGCGCCGTCGCGGGTGAAGGTCTGCAGGGAGCCGGTGACGACGATGGACAGGCCGTCGAGGTTGCGTTCGATGGAGTCGTCGCGTTCGTCTTCCATCCGGACGCCTGCCGCGCGCCATTTGTCGACGATGGCGCGATGCCAGTCGACGGTGAACCACTCCACGACCGCGGCGGCGATGGTGGGCCCGACGCCGTCGGTGGCGGCGAGTTCTTCGCCGGTGGCCGCTTCGATCCGGTCGAGGCCGGCGAATTCGGCGGCGAGGGCGCGGGCGGCGGTCGGGCCGACGTGCCGGATCGACAGGGCGACGAGCACCCGCCACAGCGGAGTGTCCTTGGCGGCGTCGAGGTTTTCCAGCAGGCGGGCGCCGTTGGCGGAGAGCGTGCCGTCCTGTTTGGTGAACAGCGGGACGCCGAGCAGGGCTTGCTCGTCGAGTGCGAAGAGATCGCCCTCGTCGGTGATGGCGCCCGAGGTGAGCAGGGCGTTGGCGGCTTCGTAGCCGAGGGCTTCGATGTCGAAGGCGCCGCGGCCCGCCAGGTGGAAGACGCGTTCACGCAGCTGGGCTGGGCAGTGCTGCTGGTTGGGGCAGCGGATGTCGGCGTCGCCCTCCTTGGCCGGGGCCAGTTCGGTGCCGCATTCGGGGCAGTGCGTCGGCATCACGAACTCGCGTTCGTCGCCGGTGCGGGCGTCGACGACGGGACCGAGGACCTCGGGGATGACGTCGCCCGCCTTGCGGATGGTGACGGTGTCACCGATCAGCACGCCCTTGCGCTTGACCTCGGAGCCGTTGTGCAGGGTGGCCATGGCGACGGTCGAGCCGGCGATGGAGACCGGCGACATCACCGCGAACGGGGTGACCCGGCCGGTGCGCCCGACATTCACCTCGATAGTGAGCAGTGTCGTGGTGGCCTCTTCGGGCGGGTACTTGTAGGCGATGGCCCAGCGCGGCGCACGGGAGGTGGAGCCGAGGCGGCGCTGCAACGCCATCTCGTCGATCTTGATCACCTGACCGTCGATCTCGTGCTCGATATCGTGGCGGTGCTCGCCCCAGTAGGCGACCCGCTCGATGACCGCCTCGATGCCCCTGACCAGGCGGGTGTGTTCGGAGACCGGCAGGCCCCAGGCGGCCAGGGCCTGGTAGGCCTCGTGCTGGGACTGCGGGCGGTAACCCTCGATGCGGCCGAAGCCGTGACAGATCATCCGCAGCCTGCGCGCAGCGGTGATCGCCGGGTTCTTCTGGCGCAGCGAACCGGCCGCGGTATTGCGCGGATTCGCGTACGGCGGTTTGCCTTCGGCGACGATCTGGGCGTTGAGGGTCTCGAAGTCCTCGAGCCGGAAGTACACCTCGCCACGCACTTCCAGGAGTTCCGGGATGGGGAAATCCTCGGTCGGGGTGAGCTCGGTGGGGATGTCTTCGATGGTGCGGGCGTTGAGGGTGACGTCCTCGCCGGTGCGGCCGTCACCGCGGGTGGCGCCGCGCACCAGCTTGCCGTTCTCGTACACCAGGTTCAGCGCGACGCCGTCGATCTTGACCTCGCAGAGGTAGTGCAGGTCGGGCCCGGCCTCGGCTTCGACCCGGCTCGCCCAGGTGCGCAGCTCGTCGTAGTCGAAGACGTTGTCCAGCGACAACATCCGTTCGAGATGGTCGACGGCGGTGAACTCGGTGGCGAACCCGCCACCGACGAGCTGGGTCGGCGAATCCGGCGTCCGCAGATCGGGGTGCGCCTCCTCGAGAGCCTGCAACTGCCGCAGCAAGGTGTCGAACTCACCGTCGGTGATGGTCGGCGCGTCGCGCACGTAGTAGCGGAACTGGTGCTCGCGCACCTCGTCCGCCAGCTGCTGCCACTGCACCCGCTGCTCGGGGGTCGCGCCCGGCTCGGCACTCACGGAAACCACGCTGTCACTCACCTGTCGAACAGTAGTCGAGCCCACCGACACTTCCGGCGACCGTTCCCGCACGTCGCGGGGCCTGTCGGCGGCTCACTCGACGGTGATCGACTCCGGTTCCTCGGCGAACGCGCGGGCGACATCGCCGGTGAGCGAGAGCGCCTTGCGCGACCACGACAGCGGCGCGCCCGCCAGCCCGCAGGACGGGGTCACCAGGATCCGGTCCGCGAGGACGCTGCGCGGGAAGCCGAGGCGGTCGATCAGGCGGACACCGGGTTCGGCGACCTCGCGCCAGGTGATCGGCGTCGCCGGGGCCGCGGTCGGGGTCAGGCCGAGCGCGACCTTCTTGCCGGAGTCGAGGATCTCGCCGAGCGCGTCGAGGTCGGCGGTGGTGATGGTCGAGGCGTCGAAGGAGATCCCGGTGGCGGCCGTGCGGCCCAGCGTGGTGAGGGCGGGACGGGACGCGCAGGTGTGCAGCAGGACCGGCGCGGACTGGGCGTCGATCACCGTGTCGAGGATGTGCAGCGCCTCGGGTTCGGGCAGTGCGCGAATGGTGTTCAGGATGCTCGGCCCGGTCAGGGAGCCGTCGAGCACCGTGGTGAGCCGGGGTTCGTCCAGCTGGATGACGACCTCCGCGCCGAGGCGGCGGCGAACCTCCGCGGCGTGCCGGGCCAGCCCCTCGGCGAGCGACTCCGAAAGATCGCGCACCGCACCGGAATCGGTGAGGATGCGGTGACCGCCGGGCAGCTCGACCTCGGCGGCGAGGGTCAGCGGGCCCGCCGACTGGACTTTCACCACGCGACCCGCGCCGGCCAGACCCGCTGTCTCCCAGGCTTCTTCGATGGCGTCGAGGTCGGCGCGCAGGAGATCCCTGGCCCGGCGCGACACCGCACCGGGGCGGGCGGCCAAGCGGTAACCACGCGTCGTTGAATCGAAACGCAGGTCGACGAGCAGGGCCGAGACCCGGCCGATCGTGTCGGCGCCGACACCCCGATCGGGCAGCTCGACCAGGTGCGGCAGGTCGGGCAGCTCGCCGATGATCGTCGCGGCGGCCTCGCGGGGATCGGTGCCAGGCCAGGAGCCGATCCCGGTGGCGATGCCGGCCACGAGCGGGTCGACGGGTTCGGGTGCGGCGGCTTCGTGCGAGGCCTCGCTTCGCCAGAGTGTCACGCGCTCAACACCTTTCGTGTCGTCGAAACGGAGCCGCCACCCGGACGGTGCGGACGCTCCGATGGTCCTGCTGTCGACCGATCGGCGCGAGAGTGAACGAGGTGCGCGGGTGAGCCCTAGACCGCGTCCGCCGAGACGCCGGCGCGATCGGTGCCGTTGATGGTGCCACTGCCGACCACGGTGTCCCCGCCCTCGGCATCAGGCAGGTAGAGCACGATCGCCTGACCCTTGGCGACACCGGTGAGCGGTTCGCGCAGCCGGGCGACGAACCCGTCACCCGCGGGCTCGACGACGGCGGGCGCGGTGCCGCCGTGCGCACGCACCTGCACGACGCACTCCACCGGCTCGCTCGGGCGCACGCCGGAGGTCCAGATCGCGCGATCGGCCGCGACGACATCGACCTGGAGGTCCTCCACCGAACCGACGCTGACCGTCCCCGAATCGGGATCGATACCGGTCACATAGCGCGGCTTGCCGTCGGCGGCGGTGTGGGTCAGGCCAAGACCCTTGCGCTGGCCCACGGTGAATCCGTGCACACCCTCGTGCTCGCCGAGGACGGTGCCGTCGGAATCGACCAGCGCACCGGGACGGATGCCGATCTTGGCGCCGAGGAACGCGCGGGTATCCCCGGAGGGGATGAAGCAGATGTCGTGGCTGTCGGGCTTGTTCGCCACGGCCAGACCACGCTCGGCGGCTTCCTCGCGGATCCGCGGCTTCGGGGTGTCACCGACCGGGAACATCGCGCGCGCGAGCTGCTCGGCGGTGAGCACCGCGAGCACATAGGACTGGTCCTTGTCGGCGTCGACCGCGCGGCGCAGCACGCCGTCGGAGAGCCGGGCGTAGTGGCCGGTCACGACGGCGTCGAAGCCGAGTGCCTGTGCGCGATCGGCGAGGGCGGAGAACTTGATCTTCTCGTTGCAGCGCAGGCACGGGTTGGGCGTCTCGCCCGCGGCGTAGGCGGCGACGAAATCGTCGATCACGTCTTCCTTGAAGCGGTCGGCGAAGTCCCAGACGTAGAACGGGATACCGAGCACGTCGGCGGCGCGGCGCGCGTCACCGGCGTCCTCCTTGGAGCAGCACCCGCGGGAACCGGTGCGCAGCGTGCCCGGCGTCGCCGACAGCGCCAGGTGCACCCCGACCACCTCGTGGCCGGCGTCTACGGCCCGCGCCGCGGCCACCGCCGAATCGACGCCACCACTCATCGCGGCGAGTACTCGCATCAGGCACCTCCTCTAGCGCCGGCCATGCCCGCGGCTCTGGCCCGTTCGATGACCTGCGGAAGAACGGTCAACAATGTCTCGATATCGGCCCCGGTCGAGGTGTGCCCCAGCGAGAACCGCAGCGAACTGCGGGCCTGCCACGGCTGGACACCCATCGCGATCAGCACATGGCTCGGGGAGGCCACGCCCGCATTGCAGGCCGACCCGGTGGAGCATTCGACACCGGCGGCGTCGAGCAGCATGAGCAGCGAGTCGCCCTCGCAGCCGGGGAAGGTGAAGTGGGCGTTGCCGGGCAGGCGCCGCTCGTCGACGGGCCCGTTGAGCACCGCGTCGGGTACCGCGGCCCGCACACCGTCGATCAGCTGCTCGCGCAGGACGCGCAGCTGCTCGGCGCGCGCGGGCAGGTCACCGACCGCTTCGCGCAGCGCGGCGGCCATGCCGACGGCCGCGGCCACATCGGAGGTGCCCGAGCGCAGGTCGCGTTCGTGTCCGCCGCCGTGCACCAGCGGCACACACGGCACCTGCCTGCCGAGCAGCAGCACGCCGATGCCGTGCGGACCGCCGGCCTTGTGCCCGGCGACGCTGAGCGCGGCCAGCCCGCTCGCGCCGAAATCGATGGGGAGCTGGGTCACCGCCTGGATCGCGTCGCTGTGCATCGGAACGTCGAATTCCTGTGCGACGGCGGCCAATTCGGTGATCGGCTGGACGGTGCCGACCTCGTTGTTGGCCCACATGACACTGACCAGCGCGACCTCGTCGGCCTGCTCGGCGAGCACCTCGCGCAGCGCGTGCGGCGAGACGACACCCTCGGCGTCGACGGGCAACCAGGTGACTCGCGCGCCCTCGTGCTTCTCCAGCCACTCGACCGCGTCGAGCACCGCGTGATGCTCGACCGCGCTGGTGACGATCCTGGTGCGCCGCGGATCGCCCGCCCTGCGGCCCCAGAAGATGCCCTTGACGGCCAGATTGTCGCTCTCGGTGCCACCGGAGGTGAAGATCACCTCGGACGGCCGCGCCCCCAGATCGGCCGCGATCGACTCGCGCGCCTCCTCCAGCGACCGCCGTGCGGCACGCCCGGATCCGTGCAGCGACGAGGCATTACCCACCGTGCTCAGCGCAGCCGTCATCGCCTCGACGGCGGCGGGCAACATCGGAGTGGTCGCCGCGTGGTCGAGGTAGACCGTCTTGGGCGCACCGTTGACCGGACCCGTATAAGCCGACTTCATGACCAACAAAGCCTATACCACCGCTGACCTGGGCATCTTCGGGGTCCACCCCTGCTCTCTACGCTGCTTCTACGATTTACCCAGGATCCTCAACACGGGTATCACCCATCTGTATTCCTGGACCGGCGGCGAGACGGCCGGTGAGACAGCCTTCTGACGGCGACCACGACGTCGATCGGCCAGCGAACCGCACCACCGGTGTGGTGCCGGATGAACGAGCGAACAACAAGCCGCATCGGTCGGGACACGCGCCCGCGTGACGCAGCGGAATCTGCGGTCGCATTCACTATTGTCCAAGGTCATGTTGCGAATCATCCGCAGAGTCAGTTACGTCGCCTCAGCGCTGGCCTTACTGTCGCAGCCGACCGCGCATGCCGATACCGTCAATCTGCCACCGCACGAGAAGACTTTCGAGTCGGATATGGGCAGTTTCACCGTCGGCACACACAATGAAGCCGTCTATCGAATCGCGCCGTTGAACGGCGCCCCCACCAGCCGTGAAGCGCTGGTCTCCACTGTCGCGTACGGACGGCTCGACGGGCAGGCCGAGGGCGTGCTCAGGACCGGATACACCGTCGGCTGCGCGGCCAGGCTCGATGTCGCGCTCCCCGGCATCGATCCCACCACGGAATTCGGGCTCGAGGGGCCGCAGCAGAACGCCGCGACGGAGCAGGTGCAGCGGCAGGCGACCGAGCAGTCGCAGTCGGACACCGTCGAGCAGTCGAGTTCCGGCGAGACGGTGCGGTCCCATACGGACCAGTCCGGGCAAGCACAGGAGACCGAACAGCGACAGTTTCAGGAGTTCAACGGCATCCTCCCCGCCATCGCGGTGGACCCGGGTCTGTTCCTGGAATTGGAACTGCAACCCGGCGACATCACCAACGTCGATATCGGGGAAGGCAAGCCACTCATCCCGGGCAAGACCGTGCGGATCGTGACCCGCGACTTTCACATCAAAGTCGACAACTGCATCGGCCCGGCCACCATCCGCCAATACACCTACGTGCAAACCAGAACACCCGAAGTCGACGACAGCGGAGCGGTGTTCGGCGAGCCCACCACACTGTAGAGAGTCCCGCACGCAGTTCACCGTCACGGACCGAGTCGGCTCGCCCTCCGCGGCGTAATTGCCCGATGTCGCAACACGTCGAATACTCTGCCCGCGATTTGGAATTCGAATAGCCGCTGATGTGGGAGGGTGCGACTCATGCTGATCGAATACGGGGTGTGGGTTACGCGGTTGACGCTCGCCGTGGTGTTCGGGTTGTCGGCCTGGGGGAAATTGGCCGATCGCGCCGGTACGCGGCAGGCGGTGGGCGAGTTCGAGGTGCCGGTGCGGTGGGTGCCCGCCGTGGCGTGGGGGCTGCCGATCGCCGAGGCGGTGCTGGCGGTCGGCGTCGTGCTGCCGTGGACGGCCGCCGCGGCAGCCGTCGGCGCGCTGCTCCTGCTGACGGTGTTCACGGTGGTCATGGCCGGCTTGTTGCGGCGCGGCAAGCACCCCTCGTGCTCATGCTTCGGCGCGGCGAGTAGTAGGCCGATCGGCACGCGCAGCATCGTGCGCAACGGCCTGCTGATGGCGCTCGCGGTGTTGGTCCTGTGGGGCGCGTCGGCCTATCCCTCGGTGCCCGCGGGACTGGCCGCCGATGCCGCGACCGGGCTCGCGCTCGGCGCGCTGCTGTGCGGGGTCCTGGCGTGGCTGGCCGGCCAGGTCGGCGCGCTGCGACGGCGCCTGGACGAGCAGGCACTCTCGACGCTGGGCGCCGAGGGCTTGCCGGTCGGCTCGGTCGCACCGGAGTTCGAGTTGCTCGACGTCGCGGGCGCCCGCACGAACCTCGCGGATTTGCTGTCGATGGGCCGGGCGGTGCTGCTGGTGTTCGTGCATCCGGGCTGTGAGATGTGCGCCGCGCTGGCCCGCGAGCTGCCGCGGTGGCGGGCGCGCACGGCCATGACCATGGTCGTCGTCGGGAACGGCGACGCCGATGAGCAGGCCGTGTGGGGTATCGAACAGGGTCTGGGCGAGATCCCGTCGCTGGTCCAGCAGAGCAACGAGGCGGCGCTGCGCTACCGCGTCCGCGGCACACCGTCGGCTGTGCTGATCGACGTCGAGGGCCGAGTCGCCGCGCCCGTTGCGCGCGGCGCTATCGCGATCCGTGAATTGACTTTTGCCGGGAAGTCCATCCGAACCCAGCTTTCCTCTCGAAGCAATGGCGACCACGCCGCTATCTCCCGTCCGAACTGACCCCTCAGCCTGGTTACCGCCGCCGGAAACGGGCGTCCAGTCGAATTTTGATTGGCGCACAAAGAATTTCGTTTACAACAGCGCTCGCACGCCGATACGATATTGAGTGCTCTGATGCAGAACCGCACGCAAACCCCATCCACTACTTTTGGCAGGGAGATGTCATGGCGGACTTCGCATTCACCGATTACTCCGGCAAGGAATTCGTTATCCGGCTCACCAACGAGCAGCGCATCGCGGAAGCGCGTCGGATTCTGTCCGGCGATGAGCAGATGTCGGTCCATGTCATGGGCCGCATCAGGAAACAGGCCGTCGAGTACAACCCGGGTTGGAGCTTCCACCTCGACCCGGACACGATCACCTTCTTCACCGTGGCGATCGAGGTCTGCGACGCGGGTATCAACTACCTCGAAGACCACCTGGACGAGGCCTGCGGCGCTTTCCTGCCGGGCTGCTTCTGGTGTCCGTGGTCGTCCCGGCTCACCCGAGAGATCCGCTAGCGGCTACGCCGTCGGCGGCGGACCCCGGCCGAGTGCTTTCGGCCGGGGTCTGCCGGGTTCAGAGCTCGCGCGCCCGCAACTCGTTCCCGCGGCCGACGCCCGGTCAGCGGGTCGGCGACGGCGTGGATGACCGCACGCTGCCGAGGAAGTCCGCGATGGTCGCCCAGGTGGTGTCGCGGGCGGCGGGGCCCGCGATGATGCCGAGATGACTTCCCGGGACCTCGGCGAAGCGGACCTCGGACGCGCCGGTGAGGACCTGGACGCCCGCGGCGACGGACGCCGAGGAGGCAAGGGCGTCCTTGGTGCCGCCGATCAGCTGGGTCGGCGCCGTGAGTTCGGTGAGGTCGATCGCGCGGTCGGGGCGCAAATGCACTGTGCCCTTCAGCATTTCGTTGCGGATGATCAGCTGGCGATAGGCCTGACGGTAGAACCTGCCCGGGTAGCCGGGCATGGTGTCCATGAATCGATCCACCGATTGCATGCGGGCCAGTGCTTCGGTGTCGGCGATATTGCGGGCGATGTACCAGGGCTTGGTGAGCTCACGGTCGATCGACTGGATGCGGAATCCGGCCCGCACCCCGTACTTCGGGACGCCACCGGCGACCCGTACCGGGAAGGTGACTTCGCGACCGCCGGTGAGCTGCCCGAGCCTGCGGGCCAGCGAGATCTGGCCATTGCGGCGCTGATCGAACGGGGTCCCGACCGCGGTGACCGAGCCGATCGGCAGGTCCGGGTGGGCCGCGGCGGTGAGCACGCTCATGGTGCCGCCGAACGACCATCCGATCAGGTCGACAGCGCCCTCCGCGTCGGCGCCGACGGTGGCGATCGCCGTCGGCACGATGTCGTCGACCCATTCCTCGAAGCCGAGATCGCGGTCCGCGTAGGTGATCTCGCCGTAGTCGAGCACATAGACCTCGCGACCCAGGTCGAGCAGGAAGCGCACCAGGCTCTGGCTCGGCCGCATGTCGTAGCAGGAAATGGTCACCGCCAGCGGCGGGACGAGCAGCACCGGATCGCCCGTGGCGGGGGTGGCGCGGCGGTAGCGCAGGAGCCGGCGGTGCGGTTCGTCGTAGACGATGTCCGACGGCGTCGGCGTGTACGGCTCGACGCCGTCGCTGAAGAGTGCGACCGCGTTGCGCAGCGCAACCGACAAGGGGCCCATGTAAATCTCCGGATGAATCGCGACGACGAGGGAAAACTACCTGTAACCCCCTGTATCACCTTATCGGTTCCCGAAGAGCTTCCGCCGAGCAGGGCCGGTTTCCGCCGTGCCACAATGCGGCATGACCATCAAGTTCGATGCTCTCGACGCCGCGTTGCTGGCCGAACTGGCGCGCGACCCGCGGGCGCCGATTCTCGAGCTGGCGCAGCGGCTCGGCATCGCCCGCAACACGGTGCAGGCGCGAATGAAGCGGCTGGAGTCCTCGGGCGCGGTGCGCGGCTTTCCGCCCGATATCGATGTGCAGGCGATCGGCTTCGCCGTGCACGCGTTCCTCGGCATCGAACTGGATCAGAACAAGATGGATCCGATCATCGAGACGCTGCGCGGCTTCCCGCACGTCCTCGAAGTGCACGCCACCACCGGTCGCGCCGATCTGCTGGTCCGCGTCGCCGCGCAATCACAGCAGGATCTGCTGGAGATCATCCAGCGGGTGCATGCCATCGACGGCGTGAATCACACCGAGACGATGCTCGCGCTGGCCACTCCGATCAAGTATCGAAGCCTGCCGCTGGTCGACCATCTGACCAAGCACGCAAACCAGCCCTGATGTGACGCAGGTCTCCTTACCTCGAGCAGATTGACACATCCGCCTCAGTGGTCCAGATCACTTTTGAGCAGACTGATCAACTTTTCGACTGACTGTTGACACCGATTACCCCTCCACGGCACATTTCGCTGCACCGATAGCAAGTTCCTTCGTTGCGCAGCTCACGATCTGGGTTGTGGAAAGTGTGGTGAGGCGTCTATGACCACCGTCGTCTGTCCGACCGCCCGGCCGCAGGCCGAGCCTGCCGCGCCCTACGACCTCGCCGATCGCTATCGCTCCGGGGCAGGCCCGGTCCTGCTCACCGGCGTCCAGGCCATCGCCAGGCTCCTGGTGGAACAGCATGTGCGCGATATCCGCGCCGGGCGCCGGGTCGCGACCTTCGTCTCCGGGTATCAGGGCAGCCCGCTGGGCGGGGTGGACAAGATGCTGCTCGGCATGCCGGACGTGCTCGCCGAACACGACATCACCTTCGTCCCCGGGTTCAACGAGGAACTGGCCGCCACCTCGGTGTGGGGCAGCCAGGCCGACCTGCCCGCCGGGCGGGCGACCCACGACGGCGTGGTCGGCGTCTGGTACGGCAAAGGCCCGGGTGTCGACCGCGCGACCGACGCCATTCGCCACGCCAACATGTACGGCGTGAACCCGCGCGGCGGCGTCCTGCTGCTGGTCGGCGACGATCCGGCGTCGAAGTCGTCGACGGTGCCCGCCGTCAGCGAGCGTTCGCTGGCCGCCATGGGCGTTCCGGTGCTGTTCCCGCGCAACGCCGAGGAGATCATCACCCTCGGGATGCAGGGCATCGCGATGTCGCGGGCCTCGGGCTGCGTGGTGGCGCTGAAGATCGTCGCCGATGTCGCCGACGGGGCGTGGACGGTCGACGCGGACGTAGCCGATCTCGCCGTCACGGTGCCCGAAGTGCAGTGGGAGGGACAGCCTTTCACCTACCGGCAGCGGCCGATGGCGGCGCCGACCGACAGCGTGCTCGCCGAGGCCGACCTCTACGGGCCGCGCTGGGCGACCGTGCAGGCCTTCTCGGCGGCCAACGCCCTCGACATCATCGAGGTGGATCCGGCCGAAGCCAAGGTGGGCATCGCGGCCACCGGGACCACCTTCGACGCGGTCCGCCAGGCACTGCTCGACCTCGGCGTCGACGAGGCGGCCATGCACCGGGCCGGAATCCGGCTGCTGCGCATCGGCATGCCCTATCCCGTCGGCGCGGCCGCTGTGACCGAGTTCGCCCGCGGTCTCGACGAGTTGATCGTGGTGGAGGACAAGACCGCGTTCATCGAGACCCAGATCCGCGAGATCCTCTACGGCACCGCAGGCGCGCCACGCGTCCTCGGCAAGCACGACGCCCGCGGCGGACGGCTCATGCCGGTCGACGGCGAGCTCACCGCGGGACGGCTGCTGGCGCCGCTGCGCCGGGTACTTCGCGAGCGGGTCGAGCTGAAAAGGGCTGCCCCGCCGCCGCTTCCGCTCGAGGTGCTGTCCGCCAAGCGGACGCCGTACTTCTGCAGCGGCTGCCCGCACAACCGCTCCACCGCGCTGCCCGACGGCTCGATCGGCGGCGGCGGAATCGGGTGCCACACGCTGGTGACGATGTCGGGCCGCGCCGACAGCGCGGTCACCGGGCTGACCCAGATGGGCGGCGAGGGCAGCCAGTGGATCGGGCAGGCGCCGTTCACCGACGTGCCGCACCTGTTCCAGAACATCGGCGACGGCACGTTCTTCCACTCCGGCCAGCTGGCCGTGCAGGCCTGCGTCGCGGCCGGGGTGAACATCACCTACAAGCTGCTGTGGAACGAGGTCGTCGCGATGACCGGCGCCCAGGACGTGGAGGGCGGGCTCACCGTCGCGCAACTGACCCACAAGCTCACCGTCGAGGGCGTCCGCAAGATCATCATCTGCGCCGACGAACCCCAGCGCCACAACAAGCGGGCGCTGGCCAAGGGCACGCTGCTGTGGCATCGTGACCGGCTCGACGAGGCGCAGCGGCTGCTGCGCGAGGTCGAGGGCGTCACCGTGCTGATCTACGACCAGCACTGCGCCGCCGACGCGCGCAGGCAGCGCAAGCGCGGCGCGCTGCCGGTCCGCACCACCCGGGTGGTGATCAACGAGGCCGTCTGCGAAGGCTGCGGCGACTGCGGCACCAAGTCGAATTGCCTTTCCGTGCAGCCGGTCGACACCGAATTCGGGCGCAAGACCCGCATCGATCAGACCTCGTGCAATACCGACTACAGCTGCCTGGACGGCGACTGCCCGTCGTTCGTCACGGTGGAAGTGGTCCCGGACAAGGACAAGCCCAAGAACGGGCGCCGCAAAATCGTCGAGCCGCCCGTGGTCGCCGACCCCGGCGTCGGCGCACCGCAGCGGACCCAGAACGTGCTGATCGCGGGCATCGGCGGCACCGGCATCGTGACGGTGAATCAGGTGCTGGCCACGGCCGCCCTGCGCGCCGGATACGAGGTCGAGAGCCTGGATCAGATCGGCCTGAGCCAGAAGGCCGGGCCTGTGGTTTCTCACCTGCGGTTCTCCACAACGGAATTGGAGCCGTCGAACCGGCTCACCCCGGGCAGCGCGGACTGCCTGCTCGCCGTCGATCTGCTCACCGCGACCGATCCCCGCTCTCTCCAGTACGGCGACGCGGCGAGCACCGTGGCGGTGGCCTCGACGAGCCAGACCCCGACCGGCGACATGGTCTACGACAAGTCGGTGACCTACCCCGCCACCGATACGCTGCTGGATCGGCTTGCGACGGTGACGAATTCGATCAGCCACTTCGACGCACTCGCGGCAGCGCAGACCTTGTTCGGCAACACCGCGGCGGCCAACTTCCTGATCGTCGGCGCCGCCGTCCAGTCCGGCGGCCTGCGACTGCCCGTAGCGGCGATCGAGGAGGCCATCGGCATCAACGGCGTCGCGGTGGACGCGACGATCGCGGCCTTCCGCTGGGGACGTGTCGCCGTCGCGGATCCGGCGGCGTTCGCCGCGGCTGTCGATGAGGGGCAGCCGCGGCGGACCACGCCGACGGTGCCCGCGGAAGTGCTGGCGCACACCAGCTTCGAGGGTGAGGTGCGCCGGCTCGTGGAACTGCGGGCGGCCGAGCTTGTCGGCTATCAGAACGCCACGGTGGCTCGGCGGTATGTCGAGACCGTCGAACTCGCTTGGACGGCGGAGCGGGCGCTCGGCGAGCGGACCGACTTCAGCGAGGCGGTGGCGCGGGGGCTGTACAAGTTCACCGCCTACAAGGACGAGTACGAAGTGGCGCGGCTGCTGGTCGATCCGGCGTTCC
This sequence comes from Nocardia sp. NPDC055029, assembly GCF_053608525.1. Lineage (NCBI taxonomy): Bacteria > Bacillati > Actinomycetota > Actinomycetes > Mycobacteriales > Nocardiaceae > Nocardia > Nocardia sp. NPDC055029. The sequence goes on along the minus strand of NZ_JBSGVQ010000030.1, from coordinate 42,932 downwards.
TGGCCGAGGTCCAGGCCCAGGTGCCGGGCGGCGAGAAGCTCACCTACAAGCTGCATCCCCCGGCCCTGCGCGCGCTCGGCCGTCGCAAGAAGATCGGGCTCGCACCGAAATCTCATGTGGCACTGAAGGTTCTCGCCAAGGGCAAGTTCCTGCGCGGCACCCGGCTCGATCCCTTCGGCTACGCCCACGTGCGCAAGGTCGAGCGGGAACTGCTGGCCCACTACACCGCCATGGTGGCTCGCCTGGCGAGCGACCTGGACCCGGAGAACTACGACACGGCCACCGCGGCCGCCGCACTTCCCGATGTCGTGCGCGGCTACGAGGACGTGAAGCTCGGCAATGTCGAGCTGTACCGCGCCGGACTGCGCGAGCTCGGCATCGAGTACTGACCGGCACGCAACACGCCGCGGCGCCACAGCATCCGCGAACCCGCGGCACCACAACACCGCCGCGTACCTGCGGCTCTTCAAAACCGCCGCGGACCCGCGGCACCACACACCGCCGCACCCAGGCACGACCCGTGGTGGGCGGCAACAGGAAAGGAATCCACAGTGACCGTTGTGCACACCGAGGCGGGAGTCTTCGGCCGATCGCACGAGTTGAGCGCCCGCGCCCATGAGCAGGTGGTGTTCTGTGAGGACGACAGGTCCGGGCTGAAGGCGATCATCGCGATCCACTCGACGGCGCTCGGCCCGGCCCTTGGCGGGACTCGCTTCTACCCGTACGCCGACGAATCCGCGGCGTTGCAGGACGTGCTGCGGCTGTCGTGGGGCATGACCTACAAGGCGGCGGCCGCGGGCGTCGACCTCGGTGGCGGCAAGGCGGTGATCATCGGTGACCCGGCGACCATGAAGAGCGAGGGACTGCTCGCCGCCTACGCGCGCTTCGTCGAGACGCTCGGCGGGCGCTACATCACCGCGGGCGATGTGGGCACCAACACCGACGACCTGGATGTGATCGGCAGGCACACCCGCTACGTCACCGGCCGCAGCGTCGCCGCCGGCGGCAGCGGTGACAGCGCCCGGCTGACCGCGCTCGGCGTGTTCCACGCGATGCGGGCCGGCGCCGAATCCGTCTGGGGCGCGCCAACACTGGCCGGTCGCACGGTCGGTGTCGAGGGCGTCGGCAAGGTCGGCCGCGAGCTCACCGCCCTGCTGCTCGCCGACGGCGCCGAGGTCTGCGTGACGGATGTGAACGAGGCGGCGCTGCGGCGTATCGCCGCGGAACAGCCCGCGGTGCGGCTGCTGTCCACGGTGTCCACCGCGCCGGTCGACGTGTACGCCCCGTGCGCGATGGGCGCCACGCTCACCGCGTCGAGCGCCGCGACGATCGAGGCCAAGCTCATCTGCGGCGCGGCCAACAACCAGCTCGCCACGCCCGAGATCGAACAGGCGCTGACCGATCGCGACATCACCTGGGTGCCCGATTTCGTCGCCAACGGCGGCGGACTCATCCAGGTGGCCGGCGAGCTGCGCGCCGCCGCCCCTGCCGAGGTGGAAGCCGAGGTCGCCGACATCTATCCGCGCTGCCGCGAGATCATCGCCGCTGCCAAGGCCGAGGGCATCGGCACCGGTGCTGCCGCCAACCGATTCGCCGAGCGGCGTCTCGACGCCATCCCCCGGTCGCTCTGAGCGCGCCCGAGTTTCGAAGAGGAGACCACAGTGGCGATCGCGAGCGGCTTGTTCCGCACCAAATCAGTCGAACAGTCCATCCGGGATACCGACGACCCGGATTCCAAGCTACGCAAGGATCTGACGGCGAAAGACCTGACGATCTTCGGTGTCGCGGTGGTGATCGGCGCGGGCATCTTCACCCTCACCGCACGCACCGCGGGCACGGTGGCGGGACCCGCGGTCTCGCTCGCCTTCGTCTTTGCGGCGATCGCGTGCGGGCTGACGGCCCTGTGCTACGCGGAGTTCGCCTCCACCGTTCCGGTGGCGGGCAGCGCGTACACCTTCGCCTACGCCACCTTCGGTGAGGTGATCGCCTGGATCATCGGCTGGGATCTGATCCTGGAATTCGCGCTCGCGGTGTCCGTGGTCGCCAAGGGCTGGTCGCAGTATCTGGGCAATGTGCTCGGGTCGTCGGCGCCGGTGGTCCACTTCGGGTCGGTGACCTTCGACTGGGGCGCGGTCGTGATCATCGCGGTGGTCGGCGTGCTGCTGGCGACCGGGACGAAGCTGTCGTCGCGGGTCTCCGCCATCGCCGTCGCGATCAAGCTGGGGGTGATCGCGCTGGTGCTGGTGGTCGGCGCGACCTACTTCAAGCCGTCGAACCTGACGCCCTACATTCCGACCTCGGCGCCGTCGGAGAAGGCCGAAGGGCTGCGGCAGTCGCTGTTCGCCTTCCTCACCGGATCCGGTGGCACCAGCTACGGCTGGTACGGCCTGCTCGCCGCGGCCAGCCTGGTGTTCTTCGCCTTCATCGGCTTCGACGTGGTCGCCACCACCGCCGAGGAGACGCGCAATCCGCAGCGCGACATCCCGCGCGGCATCCTGGGATCGCTGGCCATCGTGACGGTGCTCTACATCGCGGTGTCGCTGATCCTCACCGGCATGGTGTCCTACACCGAACTCGCCGACGGCAACGCCACCCTCGCCACGGCCTTCGCCATCCACGGCGCGACCTGGGTGAAGAACATCATCGCCATCGGCGCCCTCGCCGGTCTGTCGACGGTGGTCATGGTGATGTTCCTCGGCCAGACGCGAGTGCTGTTCGCCATGGCCCGTGACGGTCTGCTGCCCCGCGGCCTCGCCCAGACCGGCAAGAAGGGCACGCCGGTCCGGTTGACCGTGATCGTCGGCGTGGTCTGCGCCCTGCTGGCCGGTTTCGTCGACTTCGGCACGCTCGAGGAAATGGTCAATATCGGCACCCTGGTCGCGTTCGTGATGGTGTCGGTCGGCGTGCTGGTGCTGCGCCGGACCCGCCCCGATCTGCCGCGCGGCTTCCGCGTCCCGTTCGTCCCGGTGGTCCCCATTCTCGGCGCGCTGGCCTGCCTGTGGCTGATGGTCAACCTCTCGATCGAGACCTGGCTGCGCTTCGTGATCTGGATGGCTCTCGGTGTCATCGTCTACTTCGCCTACGGCCGCAGGCACTCGGCCCTCGGTCGCGACCGACGGCAACCCGACGAGCCGGAGCTGACGCCGGTGCGATAGCCGAATCCGCTGGGCCGCCACCGCTTCACCCGTGAGCCGGTGGCGGCCCGGTCGGCGTTCGCACCCCGGGTGGCCAGCGCTTTCGACAGCCTGTGGCACTGAGTGCCAGCCCGGGTGAAATAATCCCCGGGACAGCCAGGGCAATGCGATGTTGGGAGTTCTGCAGTGGAGTTGATCGGAGTGATCGGTGGCGGCACCATGGGTGCCGGCATCGCGGAGGTTTGTGCCAAGTCGGGTAGCTCGGTGCTGGTGCTCGAGACCAAGCAGGAGTTCGCCGACGCCGCGCAGCAGCGCATCGCGACCTCGATCAGCCGGGGCGTCGCCCGCGGCAAGATCACCCAGGAGGAGGCCGACGCGGCGATCGCGCGCGTGCGGGTCACCCTGGACATCGACGAGTTCGCCGACCGCGACCTGGTCATCGAGGCCGCGCCGGAGATCGAATCGCTGAAGTACGAGATCTTCGGCAAGCTCGACAAGATCGTGAAGCCCGAGGGCATCCTCGCCACCAACACCTCCTCGATCCCGGTGATCAAGGTGGCCGGTGCCACCGAGCGTCCCGAGCGGGTCGTCGGCGTGCACTTCTTCAACCCGGTGCCGGTGATGCCGCTGGTCGAGATCATCTCGACCCTGGTGACCGCGCCGGAGGCGGCCGCGGCCGTCACCGACTACGCCAAGAACACCCTGGGCAAGATGACCGTGCAGGCCGGTGACCGCTCCGGCTTCATCGTCAACGCGCTGCTCATCCCGTACCTGTGCTCCGCGATCCGGATGCTCGAGTCGGGCTACGCCACCGCCGAGGACATCGACGCGGCCATGAAGGGCGGCTGCGGCTACCCGATGGGCCCGCTGACCCTCCTCGACACCGTCGGCCTCGACATCGCGCTGGCCGCCTCGGAGTCGCTGTACGCCGAGTTCGCCGAGCCGCACCTCGCCCCGCCCGCGCTGCTGCGCCGGATGGTGGACGCGGGTCGCCTGGGCCGCAAGTCCGGTCGCGGGTTCTACGACTACGCGAGCTGATCGCCATGACCCGCAGGAGCACCGCTCCTGCGGGTCTGCCGAGACTCAGGGTGCGGGTGCCTGCGCCGCTTCGACGCCGCCGACGACAGCCCCGACGCCCGCGCCGACCGCGGCGAACGGCGCCACCACCATGCCTACGGCGAGGCTGGCGGCGATGATGGGCATGAAGATGAGCCCGGCGGGCGCGAAGGGGAGTGCGACCACGAGGCCGACGGCCACGCCGATGATCGCGGCGGCCGCGGCGATCGGACTGGCCACGATCGCACCGACCGCCGCACCCTGCGCGGCCCTGCCGAACACGTTGGCGGCTATCTGATCCGACCGGGCGGGTGCGAACCCCTGCCCGTCCAGCATCCGCGCCAGCGCGGTCTCCGCGCCGCCGAGTGTGTCGTTGAACTGGGCGACCTGCTCCGGCGGGATGAAGTCCGGTCTGGCGACCTGGACATTGCCGATCCGCAGCACGTCGGTCGGCGCGGGAACGGGCACCGCGATCGGATCCGCCGTGCCGCCGGGTTCGCCCACCGGGACCGGCAGGCTGGCCATGGGAATGGGATCGAGCCCGACATGATTCAGGTCCAGGACCAGGCCCTGCGTCGTGGCGACGGCATTCGAACCCGCTGGCTCAGCGCCTGGCGGAGTCTCAGCCAGTGCTGGGGCGCTCGCGGCGAACACCGCGGCGCCCAGAATGCCCGCGACGAACGTCGTGCGCAGTGACCATTGTGTGCTCATATGTCGAACCTTCCTATCAAATGCTGTGGAAGAGAGACTCCTTCGCATCTGATTCGGAACCACCGGGTGGATGGATGTGAAATGGTTCGCCGCATGTTCGCGGGAGCACGGCTCCCGCGGTACACGTCAGGCCGGGGCGAGCTGGCCGGCGCCAGGGGCAGGGAAGAAACCGACCTCGATGTAGTGATCGAAGTAGCGGCTGATGACAGCCGCGTCGACCGCCGGGAATTCGATCGGCAGACCGCGGTAGGGCTCCGCGGGTGCGGCCGACTCCACCGCGCTCAGGACCGTCGCCGGGGTCGCCTGGGCGATGGCTGCGGCGTAGTTGCCGCTCAACGCGGAAGCGCGGGCCAGGATCGGGTCGGCGTCCACGCGTTCGGCGGCCCTGGTCAGAACCAGGCCGAATTCCATCGGGTCGATGAAGTCGAACTGGTACTCGCGCCGCAGGATTTCCTCGTAAACCACCTGCAACGGCACCTGCGCGCCCGCCGCCCGGTAGATGTTGCCGATCGCGGCGGCATCGCGGGACCGGCGGACGATGCCCGCCGCGACATGATCGACCGGCGCCATCTCGACACCGATCGCCCGCACGTCGACGGCGACGCCGAGCACCAGCATCGCGCGCAGCATGGTCCACCAGGCGTCCTCGGCCGGTGCGACGCCGGTGCGGGAGTCGCCGGTGATCAGGCCGGGACGGTAGACGGCGATGGGGATTCCGCGCTCGATCGCGGTGTGCACCAGCTGTTCGGCCACCCACTTGGTCATCGCGTAACCGGGCAGACCGCCAGGGACACCACTGTCCTGCGGGATACCGGCCAGCACGGACAGCGTCGACACGTAGTGGATCGGCTTGACCCGGGTGGTGGTGGCCAGGCGCAGCACCTCGGTGGTGCCGCCGACATTGGCGTCCCGCATCCGGCCATACGGCTCGAGATGGTTGACCAGCGCGCCGTTGTGATAGATCGCGTCGATCCGGGCCGCCAGCTCGGCGAAGCGCAACGGGTCGATGCCGAGGTTCGGGCGCGCGAGATCGCCTGGCACGCCGACGATCCGGTCGAGGTACGGGGTCACGTCGATGCTGTACTTCGCGGCGGTCGCGACGACCCGGTCCACCGCGCTCGCGTCGTCGCTGGCCCGGACCAGGCAGTGGATGGTGGCTCCGGTCTGCTCGAGCAGTTCACGCAGCAGGAAGCTGCCGAGGAAGCCGGTGGCGCCGGTGAGCAGGATCGTGGCGGGATCGCCGACGCGCTGGGGTGCGCAGCCGGAGAGGTCGATCGCGGGATCCAGCATCGCGTCGACGGCCGGGTCGGGACCGGCGGCCGAGGCAGCGGACTCGTCGCGCACGGCCAGCGCCAGGTCGCTGACCAGCGGATAGCTGAACAGCAGGCGCAGCGGCACCTCGATGCCGAGGCGTTCGGCGAGTGCCGCGCGGACCCGGATCGCCGACAGCGAGGTACCGCCGAGGACGAAGAAGTCGTCGTCGCGGCCGACCCGGTCGAGGTCGAGGACCTGCGCGAACACCTCGGCCACGATCTCCTCGTCCGCGGTGACGGGGGCCTGGTATTCGCGGATCTCCACGGCGGGCGCGGGCAGCGCCTTGCGGTCGAGCTTGCCGGTCGCACCGAGCGGGAACTCGTCGAGTACCAGCAGCCGGTGCGGAATCATGTACGGCGGCAACAGGGTTCGGATGGCCGCCTGCACATCGGCGACATCGACCGTCCGGTCGGCCGCCGGGGTGACGTAGCCGACGAGCTGTTCGTGGTGCACCGCCACCGCCGCGCCCGCGACGGCCGGGTGCGTGCGCAGCGCGGCCTCGATCTCGCCGGGTTCGATGCGCAGGCCGTGCAGTTTGAGCTGAACGTCGGTGCGGCCCAGGTAGGTCAGGTCACCCGAGGGCAGCCTGCGGACCAGGTCGCCGGTGCGGTACATACGCTCGCCGACGGGACCGTACGGGTCGGCGACGAAGCGTTCGGTCGTCTTGTCCGGGCTGCCGAGGTAGCCGCGGGCCAGCTGCGCGCCGGCCAGGTACAGCTCGCCGGGCGTGCCGACAGGTACCGGTTGCAGCCTGGCGTCGAGGACATACGCGCGAGAGTTCCAGTGCGGCTTGCCGATCGGGACGATCCCGTCGCCGATCTCGGTCACATCCGCGGCGGTGATGGACACCGTGGCCTCGGTGGGTCCGTACAGGTTGTGCAGCCTGCCCGCGGTGGCGGTGGTGAAGCGGGCGATCGTCGCGGTGGGCAATGCCTCACCGCCGACCCACACCGCACGCACCGACCGCAGGGCGCCCGCCGGTGCGGCCTCGAGCAGCATCTGCAGCACCGACGGGACGATGGTGGTGCCGGTAACCCGGTGCCGGGCAATGAGATCGGCCAGGTACGCCGGATCGGTGAGCCCGTGCGCGGCGGCCACGATCATGTGCGCGCCCGCGCGCAGCGGGGTGGCGAAGCCGATCATCGAGGCGTCGAAGGTCCACGGAATCGACTGCAGGACAGTGTCGTCGTCCCCCACCCCGTATTCCCCGACCATGAACGCCGCCTGGTTGACGATGGCCGAGTGCGGCACACCGACGCCCTTGGGCTTGCCGGTCGAGCCGGAGGTGAAGATGACATACGCCAGATCCAGCGTGCGCAACGGCCGCAGCCGGTCGGCGTCGGTCAGCCAGGCATCCGGGAAGGCCGACAGCGCACCGGAATTAGCGACCAGATCCACCGAGACGACCGGCAGGCCGTCGACCTCGACGGCATCGGCCGCGGTGGTCAGCACGCAAGCCGGGCGCGCGGCGGACAGGATGTCGGCGCGGCGTTCGACGGGTGAGTCCGGGTCGATCGGCACGTAGGCGCCGCCCGCGGCGAAGACCGCGTACATGGCGACGACCAGGTCGATCGACGGCCGGATCGCGACGCCGACGGTGGCGCCGGGGCCGACGCCGGTGGCCACGAGCAGCCGGGCCAGCCGGTTGATCCGGCTCGCGAGCTCGCTATAGGTGAGGGTCGACTCGGCGAAGGTGACCGCGGGCGCGTTGGGACGCCGCAGTGCCTGCGCGCGGAATTCGTCGAGCAGGGTCGGGTCGGGGACCAACCGCACGTCGCCGGACGGCTCGCTGCGCTCGGCCTCGGTCAGCAGCGGCAGGTCGCCGACGGGCCGGTGCGGTGCGGCGACGGCCGCGCTCAGCAGCCCGGCCAGGCGCAGGCCAAGGGTGGCCATCGTCGACTCGTCGAACAGGTCGGTGGCGTAGCGCCAGGAGCAGCGCAAGCCTGCCGGACCGTTGTCGTCCTCGTGCGGAACGACGGTCAGCTGCAGGTCGACCGGTGCGACCTCGTCACCGAGATCGACCGCCGACACCACCAGGTCGGGCAGTTCCAGCCGGGCGCCGCCGAAGTTCTGGAACGACAGCGCCACCTGGTAGAGCGGGTGGTGCGCCTGGGTGCGCGGCGGATCCAGTTCGGCGACAAGACGTTCGAACGGCACGTCGGCGTTGGCGAAGGCGGCCAGGTCGGTCTCGCGGACCCGATCCAGCAGGGCGGCAAAGGATTCGGCGGCGTCGACGCGGGTGCGCAGCACCACGGTGTTGACGAACATGCCGACCAGGTCGTCGAGTTCGGGCTCACCGCGTCCGGCGACGGGGGCGCCCACGGTGACGTCGTCGGTACCGGCGACGCGCGCCAGCAGCACCGACAGCGCCGCCCGCACCACCATGAACAGCGAGGCATTGTGTTCGCGCGCGAGGACTTCCAGCGCCTGATGCACGGCGGGTTCGAGCGCGAAGTGGTGCGCGGCGCCGCGACTGCCCGCGACCGGCGGACGCGGGCGGTCCGTCGGCAACTCCAGCAGGGTCGGGGTGCCGGCGAGCTCGCCGCGCCAGTAGCCGAGTTGCCTGGCCAGCAGCGAGCCGGAATCCTCTGCGGCGCCGAGCATTTCCTGCTGCCACAGGGTGTAGTCGGCGTATTGCACCGGCAGCGGTGTCCAGTCCGGCGCCGCGCCCTCGGTCCTGGCGACGTAGGCGGTCATCAGGTCGCGGGTGAGCGGGCCGAGGGAGAAACCGTCGGTGGCGATGTGGTGCACCACCACGGCCAGCACATGCTCGGACTCGGAGAGCTGGAACAGCGCGGCGCGCACGGGAACTCGCGCGCAGACGTCGAAGCCGCCGAAGGTCAGCCGGGCCAGCTCCATCCGCAGGTCGGCCTCGGCGATCGCGGCGACGGCCACGTCGAGTCCGGCCTCGGCCACCGGCAGCACGCACTGGTGGCCCTGGCCGTCGTGCTCGGGGTAGACCGTGCGCAGGACCTCGTGCCGTTCGAGCACGTCGTCGAGGGCGGCGGTGAGCGCGGCGCCGTCGAGCGGGCCGGACAGGCGCAGCGCGACCGGGATGTTGTACGCGCTGGAACCTGGGTCGAGGCGCGCCATGAACCACATGCGCTGCTGCGCGAGCGAGAGCGGCACCCGCTCACCGCGCTCGCGCCGGGTCAGCGGCACCCGCACGGCCGCGTCACCGACCAGCGCGTCGAGCGCGGCGGCCAGGTCGGCGACCGTGCCGTGTTCGAAGACCGTCCTGGCGGGCACGCGCACCCCGGTGACCGCGCCGAGGCGGCCGGCCAGCTGGGTCGCGAGCAGGGAGTTGCCGCCGAGGGCGAAGAAGTCGTCGTCGCGGCCGATCGGGTCGGCGCCGAGCAGCTCGGCGAAGACCGCCGCCACGGCGTGCTCGGTGCCGGTGCGCGGCGCTTCGAAGGCGCGGGCGGTGAGCTCCGGTTCGGGCAGCGCCTTGTAGTCGAGCTTGCCGACCGGAGTCAGTGGCAGGCGCTCGATCGGCACGATGGCGGCCGGGACGGCGTGCTGCGGCAGCCGCTGCTCGGCCAGGCGGGTCAGCGCGGCCCGGTCGACCGTGGCACCCGCCGCGGGCACCACATACGCGACGAGCGCGTCGACGCCGCTGGGCAGGGTGCGCACGAGTGTGGTCGCGAAGCGGACGGAGTCGTCGGAGGTGAGAACGGCGTCGATCTCGCCCAGTTCGATGCGGAAACCGCGCAGCTTGACCTGGGCGTCGGTGCGGCCGAGGAAGGTCAGCTGGGGTTCACCGTCGGCGGTGAGCTCCCATTTCACCAGGTCACCGGTGCGGTAGAGCCTGCCGCCGGTGATCGGGTCGGCGACGAAACGAGCCGCGGTCAGCCCGGCGCGCTCGTGGTAGCCGCGGGCAAGGCCAGGCCCGGCCAGGTACAACTCGCCGGGGACCCGATCCGGCACCGGCTTCAAGCGCGCATCGAGGACCAGCGCCGACATGCCGGGAATCGGCCCGCCGATGGTGATCAGGTCGCCGGGGGTCAGCGGATCGCTGATCGAGGCCGCGACGGTGGTCTCGGTCGGGCCGTAGAGGTTGTAGAAGTTGCGGCCGGGCGACCAGCGCGCGATCAGTTCCGGCGGGCAGGCCTCGCCACCGACGACGATGGCGGCCAGCTCCGGCAGGCCCGACCCGTCGACACCGGCGAGCGCGGCGGGGGTGATGAAGGCATGGGTCACCCGCTCGGCACGCAGCAGTTCGGTCAGCTCGTCGCCGCCGTAGATGTCGGGCGGGGCGATCACCATGGTCGAGCTGGCGCCGATGGCGAGGAGCAGTTCGAGGATGCTGGCGTCGAAGCTGGGCGAGGCGAAGTGCAGGGTGCGGGCCGCGCCGGTGATGCCGAAGCGGCGGATCTGCTCGGCGCACAGCCCGGCCAGACCGGCGTGGGTGACGGCGACGCCTTTGGGGACGCCGGTCGATCCGGAGGTGTAGATGATGTAGGCGATGTCGGCGCCGAACATCCTGCGGGTGCGGTCGGCGGCCGACACCGGCGCGTCCGAGGCCGAGGCCAGTTCCTCGCGGCACTCGGCGGAATCCAGTGCCAGCCACCGCAGTCCCGCGTCGAGCCGCGCCGCGTCGGCGGCCAGGGCCAGGCCGAATCCGGCGCCGGAGTCGGCGAGCATGTGCGCGACGCGTTCGGCCGGGTAGCGCGGGTCGACGGGCACGAACGCGGCACCGGTCTTGGCGACGGCCCACAGCGCCACGATCGCCTCGATCGATCGGGTCAGCGCCAGGACGACCCGGTCATCGGGGCCGACGCCGCGACCGATCAGCACCCTGGCCAGCTGGGAGGACTGCTGGTCGAGTTCGGCGTAGGTGATGGTCTGCCCGGCGAAGCTCACCGCGGGCGCCTCGGGGGCGCGCTCCACGGCGGCCATCAGCAGGCGCGGCAACGTGGACACGGGCGCTCGACGGCCCCGCCGTGCGGCGGAAGAGCGGACGCCAGAAGCTTGCTCAGTCACCGGTATGTGTTTCCCTTCACCATCGATCACCCCAGCGATCGCACTACTCGAACGTCGCCTGGACTCTCGGCTACACCGGGGTATCGGGAAATTCCTGCGTGACGGTACCGCAAATATCTCATCAATTTCGGGGCAGCGGCAATTTAGGGGTTTCAGTTCGGGCCGACTGGGTATAGGGCAACCGTCCGGTATGTAACCCAGGTCATACGCAGGAAATACGCAGCGCGAACGACCTCGCGGCGGACGTGACCTTTTCACATTTTGCGTCGAATCCCGCGCCGGGCTGGACCTGCGAATCTTCCGCTACCCGCCATCGGGAAACGCCTTTACCGGAGACCGCGAACGCGATCCCCGGTAGCGGACGAGCAGATTCGAGCGGAGTTACCAGGCAGTAGCGGACGCTGTTTCCGGTACCCGCCGATCGGCCGACGGATCTTGCACGCGCGTGTTCCCCGCTTCGATCCATTCGGTGTCGAGCACGCCGTGGCGCGAGCGGTCGGCGCCGCGCACCGCGGCCTCGCACCGGCGAGCCAGATCGCGCCGATCCACGCCGGGATACTCGAGCGGCTCGAGCACGATCTCGGCGGTCATGCCCTTGCTGCGCAGCACACGCTTGGCCGAGTCGGCGAAGGTGTCGTCACCGACGAAACCCGGGACGGTGCATGGCACTCCGTGCCGGTCCAGATAGCGCAGCCGGACCGGCTGGACCGGGGTCGTCGTATCGATCGCGGCCTGGAACATGGCGGGCCGCATCGAACCGTAGGCCCGGCCGCACCAGGTGGTGCCCTCCGGGAAGACGGCGATCCGGTTACCCTCGGCGAGCCGTTGCGCGACCTGGCCGACCACACCCGGCAGTTCACGCAGCCGCGCCCGCTCGATCGGGATCACCCGGGTGAGCTGCGCGAGCTTGCCCAGCACCGGCCAGTCGACCATGTCGGCCCTGGCGACGAAGCTGACCGGCTGCACCGCGGCCAGCGAGACCACGTCGACCCAGCCGATGTGGCCGGTCACGACCATGACCGCGGTGCCGGGGTCGGCGAAACCGGCGTTCGACGCGCCCTGCCCGTCCGCGCGGTTGTCGACGATGCGCAGCCGCATCCCCAGGCAACCGAGCGCGGCACGGGCGTAGCGGCGCTGCAGGTTCTCGCGCCGCGACTTCGGGGTCGCGGCGGTCAGCACCGGGAAGGTGAGCACGAGTCCGATCACGCCGGCCAGCCGGGCGAGGACTCTGGCGGTACCGACCTCGTCGATCGGTTCGATGCAGCGAGACCCACAGGGGCTCGACGGCATCCACGAGTGCGATGCGGTGGCGGGCGGCGCGTCGAACACCATGGCGGTTACTTCCCGTCGAAATTGGCGGCCGCGCTCTGCAGCCGCTCCAGATACCGGGTGTTGATGGTTTCCATGCCGAGCAGGGCAACGAAGTCGGCGACCGCGAAGTCGGGGTCGTGCGCCGGTTCGCCGCAGATCTCGGCGCCCAGGCGCAGGTACCCGCGTAACAGCGGTGGCAGCTTGGGCCGGCTCGGCGGGGTCAGCTCGTCGAGGGACAGGCCGTCGACGACGACCGGGCGGTACGGGTGCACGCGGCGCTCGGGGTCGCACGCGTGGCGGCCGAGCAGCATGTCGCGCACGCCGCGCACGTTCACACCGGCCGGGTCTTGGGGGCTGTCCTGCATCGGCACCGAGACGCAGCCCATCACCCAGTCGTAGCCGGTGAGCTGGATGTAATGCAGGATGCCCGCCCACATCAGGGTGAGCACCGAGCCGTTGCGGTGATCGGGCACCACGCAGGCCCTGCCCATCTCGACGATCCGGTAGCCGGTCGGGTCGAGCTGGGTGAGATCGAATTCGGTCGCCGTGTAGTACCCGCCCGCGGCGGTCACCTTGTCCGGCGGCAACATCCGGTAGCAGCCGACGAACTGCTCGGTGAACTCGTCACGGACCAGCAGGTGGTCGCAGTGCTCGTCGAATCGGTCGGCGTCGAGGCCGGTCCCGTTGTCGGGCATCTGGAACCCGGGTTCGGAGGCGAAGACCTGGAATCGGAGTCGCTGGGCGGCTTCCCTGTGCTCGGCATCGGACGCGACGACCAGAGAGTACCGAGACTTCCCCACCCCGGAGTCCGGCGCCGGCGCGGTCAACACGGACGAAATTGTCATACCGCTGATGAAGCCAGTCCGAGCTGGCATCGGGGCGACGCATCGGTGTCGTGTCGATGCCCGTTCGGTGAACGAGACTCCCATCACACCGCGCGTTCACCGATGCGCTGCTTATCGTTCGCCCACCTGCGGGTTTCTAGCCGAAGAGTCCGGTTCCGGGGCTGGATCGGGCTGCGAGATCCGACCTGGCGGCCCGCATTCCGATGGCCCGGAACGGCGATCGGCCCGCCGTCGCACGGCGGGCCGATCACGGTGTTCCTCAGGCGGCCGATCGCGCGGGTTCGGTGCGCTCGCCGGTCCGCTCGGCCTCGTCGAAGCCGGGGCGCGCGGTGCCGATGAAGGCGACCAGCCACGACGCGACCGCGGCGAAGCGGTTGCGGAAGCCGACCAGATACATCAGGTGCACGGCCAGCCACATCCCCCAGGCGATGGTGCCCCGGAAGGTGATCCGGTCGTTGAGCTTCACGACGGCGCTGAAGCGGCTGATCACCGCCATGCTGCCCTTGTCCCAGTAGACGAACGGCGTGCCGGCGTCCTTCTTGCGCCGGATGATGTCGGCGGCGTGGCGGCCCTCCTGCATGGCGACCGGCGACTGGCCGGGGTAGCCGTTGAGCGAGGTCATGTCGCCGATGGCGTAGATGTCGGCGTGGCCGCCGACGGTCAGGTCGGGGTTGATCAGCAGCCTGCCAGCGCGGTCGGTCTCGGCGCCGGTGGCCTCGGCCAGCAGCGCCGCGAATCCGCCCGCCTGCACACCGGCCGACCACACCACGGTCTCGGCGGCGATGCCGCGCTCGATGCCCTCGGCATCCTTGACCGTCACCTTGCCCTCGTCGATATCGGTGACGAAGGTGCCGAGCAGCACCTCGACGCCGCTGTCGGTGAGCGAGCGCTTCGCGTACTCCGAGAGTCCGCCGCCGAACGGGGGCAGCACCGCGTTCGCGCCCTCCACCAGGGTCACCGAGACCTCCTGGTGGAAGTGCCGCTTGGCGAGCTCCTTGATCTGGCCCGCCACCTCGACGCCGGTCGCGCCCGCGCCGACGACGACGAAGCTGAGCAGCCTGCGCCGGGTCGCCTCGTCGGCGTTCTCGGCCGCGGCGAACACCGAGGCGATCTGGTCGCGCAGGCGCTGGGCGTCGTCGATGGTCTTGAGCGAGAAGGTCTTGTCGGCGAAGTCGTCGCGGCCGAAGTAGCTCTGGCTGGCGCCGGTGGCGGCGATCAGCGAGCCGTAGCTGATCTGACGGGTACCCTCGGCGGTCTCGTAGGTGAGGACGGCGGCGTCGGCATCGATACCGGTCACCTTGCCGAGCCGGACATCGGCTTCGGGGTGGCGGCGCAGTACGTTCTTGATCGGCGGGGCGATCTCCTCCGGCGCGAGCACGCCGGTCGCCACCTGGTAGAGCAGCGGCTGGAACAGGTGCTCGGGCGTGCTCGAGATCAGGACGTAGTTGATTCGTGACTTGCTCAGTTGCTTGGCAGCGGCGAGTCCGCCGAAGCCCGAACCGACGATGACGACATCCGTGTGTTCCATGATCGCGCGCTCCAAGATCGGTAATGAGTCCTTTCATATGAGTAAACGCGATGCGGAACGCAGATGTTTCCGGTGTTTGGGCGCATACTGAAGATGACTCTTATCTGCATAACTAATAAATAGGAGGTACCTGGTGGAACTTCGCCAGTTGGCGTACTTCGTGGCGGTGTGCGAGGAGCTCAGTTTCAGCCGCGCCGCGAGCCGCTGCTTCATCTCCCAATCCGCGATCAGCCACCAGATCGCGAGACTCGAACGTGACCTGGGCGCGCAGCTGTTCGAGCGCACGACCCGCGCCGTCGTCCCCACCGACGCGACCCTGCGCCTGCTGCCGCTGGCCAAGCAGATGCTGAGCCTGGAATCGGCGATCCGCGCCGCCGTGCGCACCACCGGGCCGCGGATCCGGCTGGCGGCCAACATGTCCTTCGCGGCCCGTTCCCTGTCCGCGATCGCCGCCGCCCGCGCCGCCCACCCCGACGCCGAGATCGAGTACGTCATCAAGCCGTTCCGGCAGCGGATCACGGCCGTGGCCGACGGTGACTGCGATCTGGCGCTGATCCGCGGCAGTGTGGATCAGCCGGGGCTGGCGGTGGAACAGCTGTGGGTCGAGGATCTGGTGATCGCGATCTCGAGCAGTCATCCGCTGGCGGGCAAGGGGGTCGTCACCCTCGCCGACCTCAGCCCGTATCCCCTGCTCCTGCCGCCCGAGCAGGAACAGGTCCTGCTACACACCCTGATTCGCTCGGCCTTCGCCGACCTCCCCGTCGGCCCCACTTTCGGGCCGCCGATCCCGCCCGACCACACCGCGACGATGGAACTGCTCAACCGGCCCGAGTCCTGGACTGTGCTCTACGAGGGTCCGACCAAGGGCCTGCTCACCCTGGATCTCACCGACCACCGGCTCCGGATCCCGGTGTCGGCGGTGCTGCGCGAGGACGCACGCCAGAATCCGATCGTGAACACCCTGCTGGATGCGTTGCATCGGCGGTGAACGCGGGGTGTCGCACGCCGGTGCCGGTCGGCGGGGCGGCGCCGCGAAGGTGGGCAAGATGCTGAAGCACCGCCGAGACACCCCGGAGGCGAGGCACCAGGTAGTCGATGAGTCCGTTCCTGCGCGACGCTGGTCAGTTGTCGACACCGGCGACCGCTGCGCAACGGCTGGCCAGTCGTCGACACAGGCGGCAGCGCGGCACGGCTAGCCGATCGGTGCGACGGCCAATGCGCGGGCGACGGCCAGGTGCAGGGGCACGGCCTCTTCGTCTTCGTCCTCGACCGACCAGATGATCTCCTCGATCGCGCGCAGGAAGGCCCAGCCGCGGGCACGGTCGGCCGGGATGTCGAGGTCCCGTGCCGTCGCGGCGACTACGGCACGCGCATGCTCGGGGGTCGGCGCCGACTGCACCTGGATCATGATCAGGAAGCCCGCGTCGAAGGCGGCCTCACCGAGGTAGGGCTTCGGGTCGATCAGCAGCCACGGCTCCCGTTCGGCGGCAACGATATTGCCGAGATGCGTGTCGCGATTCACGACGAGCAGTGCGCCCGCCGGGACAGCGAGGCGCGCGCACCAAGCCAGTGCCTGCTCGCGCAGATCCTCCGGAAGGACCTCGGCGAGTTCGGGTTCCGGCTGCTGGAGCCGTGACGTCCACCGCACGACCATGTCGGTCGCTCTCGGCAGTATCGGATAGCCCTCGGGAACGCCGACCGGCTCGCGCCGCAGCCGACGAAGCACCGTGCACGCCAAGCGAACCCGGTCCGCGTTCTCCGGCCTGCCCTCCAGACTCGGAAACCCCGGCTGCTCGAGCAACGGCGCTCCCGGCCGCGCCCACTCCATCAGCATCGCGCCACTGTCGGCATCGAACCGGTACAACGCGACGGCGCCGTCCCCGCCGTAGCAGTACAACCCGGTCGCCTCCGCGACGTTCTCCTCGTCGACCACGGGCACCTTGAGCACCGCCACCGACCCGTCGCCCCGCCGCACCGGCGCGACGAACGCGTGCGTGCCACCCTCGAACGCGGGGCCGATCACCGTCAACTCCCAAGCCCCACACAGCTTTTCCACCAGCCCGGGCAGGCCATCGAGCCACCGCTCCCCGTCGGCCCCGAACACCTCCCGCACCGTCTCCTCGACCTCCGGCGGCACCTCGATCGGCAATGTCGTCACCCACCTCACCCTGCCACGCCCACCCGCGTCAGCGCATTACCACCTGACCGGGGCGGCGACACGGCGCGATGAAGTCCCGGACACCTCGGGGGACGAACCCTTCCCGGCCGGCTCGAAACCCGCTCGACAGGCGATGGTCGGCCTGCAATTCTGCCCAGATGACCGACACGCCTCCGCCCGAACTCCCCGCCGGTTACGAAACCTCCGCCGCGACCGCCCGCATCGATGCCGCCCGCGTGCACACCTGGTTGTCCACCGACTCGTACTGGGCCATGGGCAGAACCCGCGAGCTGCAGGACCGCGCGATCGCGGAATCGCTCAATTTCGGTGTCTACGACAGCGTTTCGGGCGAGCAGGTCGCCTACGCCCGGGTGGTTACCGACCGGGCCACCTTCGCCTGGCTGTGCGATGTGTACGTGGATCGCGCGGTGCGCGGCAAAGGCGTCGGCGTCGCCTTGATCGCCGCGGTCCGCGACCACCTGGCCCCGTACGGCCTGCGCCGCGTCATGCTCGCCACCCACGATGCCCACCCCCTGTACGAGAAGTTCGGCTTCGAACCCCTCGCCGACCCCGAGAAGTGGATGGTCCTAGGCCGTCCGGTGAACACCCCCGACAGCCTCTAGCCGATCCGGCGGCGGCACCTCGATCGGCACAGCTGTCTCCGGGCCACTGCCACGCCGGGCACCAGCGCTCGCCTACACGAACCCCTTCTCGACGAGTCGCCGTCGACAGTCCGCAGGGTGCGCCAAGCTCCCAGTTCAAGTCGGTTGCCGATCAGAATGCCAGTGCGACCCAGTCGATCTCGATGGCGAACGGGTATGGGAACGAGATGCCGGTCGCGGAGTCAGGTGCCCACTGGCCTGCCAGGAGGTAGTTGGCGTGGTGCAGAGGACGCACGCCCGGCGGGAGCTCGGCATGACCGATCTCGAGGATGTAGACGCGGAGCGCTGCGATGCCGGTGAGATCCTGTGTCAGTTCGACTTCCCAGTACGACGGAACGCTGGCCCCCGCGTACCGAGCCTTCTTCGCTTCCATCTCGGACGGGGTATTCGACGGCGACAGGACTTCGCCCACCAGTACGGTGTCGGCGGCGCGGACGTCGGCCCCCGGCGGCAGGCAGCGGTGCACGAGGAAGTCCGGGGTGACGAAGTCGGACTTACCGGTATTGCCGAAGAAGACATTCGTCTCGAGGTTTGTCCGCCAGCAGCGCTGCGGATCCGTGGACATCACCTGTCGTGCACAACGTTCGATTTCATTGGTCAGACGGCGCATCGCTGTCTGGTGTTCACCCGGCCCCCGGCGCATCCACACGACTCGCCCATCCCACAACTCGATCTGGGCGGCGATCTCCTCGGGTAGCTTCTCCAGCTCTGCCCAAGTCATCGACTCGGGCAGGTCAGGGCGGTCGGCGACGCTCGGCATGGCCATTCACACATCCTACGCAGCGGCTATGCCGTCTCTCACGAGACGCAAGCGGCCCCGACCGGAAACCCGGGCGGGGCCGCACTGCGCTCAGCGCTGAGACCTTAGCCCTTGTGGGACTTCACGGCCTCGGTCAGCTGCGGGGTGACGTTGAACAGGTCGCCCACGATGCCGTAGTCGGCGATCTCGAAGATGGGAGCCTCTTCGTCCTTGTTGACCGCGACGATGGTCTTCGAGGTCTGCATGCCGGCGCGGTGCTGGATGGCGCCGGAGATGCCGAGGGCGATGTAGAGCTGCGGGGAGACCGTCTTACCGGTCTGACCCACCTGGAACTGGCCCGGGTAGTAGCCCGAGTCGACGGCGGCACGCGAGGCGCCGACGGCGGCACCGAGCGAGTCGGCCAGCGCCTCGACGACCGCGAAGTTGTCGGCGGAACCGACACCACGGCCGCCGGAGACGACGATGCTCGCCTCGGTCAGCTCCGGACGGTCGCCGCCCACGATCGGCTCACGCGAGACGATCTTGACGACGCCGTCTTCCTGGGCCGGAACCTCGACGACGACCTGCTCGCCGGCGCCGGCCTGCGGGGCCGCCTCGATGGCGCCAGGACGGATCGAGATCACCGGCACATCGCCGGTGGCCTTGGCGTCGACGGTGAACGCGCCACCGAAGATGGAGTGCACGGCCGAGCCGTCGGCGTTGACGCCGATGACGTCGACGAGCAGGCCGGAGCCGATGCGCGCGGCGAGGCGGCCCGACACCTCCTTGCCCTCGGCGGTGGCGGCGACCAGCACGGCGGCGGGCGAGGCGGACTCGACCAGGCCGGCCAGCACGTCGACCTTCGGGGTGACCAGGAAGCCCTCGATGTCGTCGGACTCGGCGACGTAGATCTTCTCGGCGCCCGCGGCGGCCAGCGCGGCGGCCAGCTTGTCGGCGGTACCGGCCGGGCCGGTGACGACGGCGGCGGGCTCGCCCAGGGTGCGGGCGGCGGTGAGCAGTTCGGTGCTGATCTTCTTCACGGCACCGTCGGCGTGCTCGATGAGCACAAGTACTTCAGCCATTGTTCTTTCTCCTTCGAAGTCTCGGACGGGGCCGGATCAGATGATCTTCTGACCGATGAGGTAGGTGGCGATCTGGTTGCCGCCCTCGCCCTCGTCCGCGATCTTCTCGCCCGCGGTGCGGGCGGGCTTCGGGGTGGAGCCGGTGACCTGGGTGCCTGCGTTGGCGACGCCCACGGTCGACGGGTCGATGCCCAGATCGGCCAGGGTGAAGACCTGAACTTCCTTCTTCTTCGCGGCCATGATGCCCTTGAAGGACGGGAAGCGCGGCTCGTTGATCTTCTCGGTGACCGAGACGATGGCGGGCAGGGACGCCTCGAGCTTGAACACGCCCTCGTCGGTCTCGCGCTCGCCGGTGATCTTGTCGCCGTCGACGGTCAGCTTGCGCAGGTGCGTCAGCTGCGGGATGCCCAGGTACTCGGCGATGATCGCGGGAACGGCGCCAGCGCGACCGTCGGTGGCCTCGTTGCCGGCGATGACCAGCTCGACGCCCTCGACCTGGCCCAGCGCGCCGGCCAGCACCCACGCGGTCTGCACGGCGTCGGAACCGTGGATCGCCGGGTCGTTGATGTGGATGGCCTTGTCGGCACCCATGGACAGCGCCTTGCGGATGGCCTCGGTGGCGCGATCCGGACCGGCGGCCAGCACGGTGACCTCGCCGCCCTGGGCCTCCTTGATCAGCAGCGCTTCCTCGACGGCGCGCTCGTTGATCTCGTCGAGGACGGCGTCGGCGGCCTCGCGGTCGAGGGTGTAGTCACCATCGGTCAGCTTGCGCTCGGACCAGGTGTCAGGAACCTGCTTGATGAGTACGACGATGTTCGGCATCGGTCTTCGTCGACCTCCTTCTGGGTACACGTGTGTGGTGGCCGCACGAGCGGGGGGCCGTACGTCCGTGAGTAGCTCAGAGCGGAACACTACCCTACGCTAAGTTACTCGTGGGTAACCTACATGCACAAGGGGTTCTCATCCGGTCCCTGACTCCGGCAAGGACCGGCGGTACCAGTAACGTCGGACGAATGAGCGAGGCTGTGATCCCTGCCGCACCCGTGGCCGCCACACATGAACCACTGCCGTTGACCGGTGAGCGGACCGTGCCCGGCATCGCCGAGGAGAACTACTGGTTCCGTCGGCACGAGATCGCCTACGCCCGGCTGCTCGACCGTTGCACCGGTAAGACCGTGCTCGAGGCGGGTTCGGGCGAGGGCTACGGCGCCGACATGATCGCCGGCGTGGCCGCGCGTGTCGTCGGCGTCGACTACGACGAGGGCGCCGTCGCGCACGTGCGCGCGCGCTACCCGCGCGTCGAGATGATCCAGGGCAATCTCGCCGAGCTGCCGCTGGAGGACGAATCCGTCGATATCGTCGTGAATTTCCAGGTCATCGAGCATCTGTGGGACCAGGCGCAGTTCCTGCGCGAGTGCCTGCGCGTGCTGCGTCCGGGCGGGCAGCTGCTGATCAGCACGCCGAACCGGATCACCTTCTCCCCCGGCCGCGACACCCCGCTCAACCCGTTCCACACCCGCGAACTCAACGCCGCCGAGCTCACCGAACTGCTGGTCGAGGCCGGTTTCACGGTCACCGAGATGCTCGGCGTGCACCACGGCGCGAGCCTGAAAGCGTTGGACGCCAAGCACGGTGGGTCGTTCATCGACGCCCAGATCGAGCGCGCGCTGGCCGGTGAGCCGTGGCCCGCCGATCTCACCGCCGACGTCGCCGCCGTCACCATCGACGATTTCGAC
The DNA here is from genome assembly GCF_053608525.1 of Nocardia sp. NPDC055029. NCBI lineage: Bacteria > Bacillati > Actinomycetota > Actinomycetes > Mycobacteriales > Nocardiaceae > Nocardia > Nocardia sp. NPDC055029. Next base: position 21,673 of record NZ_JBSGVQ010000030.1, on the reverse strand, counting down.
CTGCGCGCCGGCGATATCGACGCGAGCCTGGACCTGGTGGCGATCGCCGAAAAGGCAAGGCGTTGACCGATTCTCGCTCCGCCCGGTCCGGCTCCGTGCCGGGCCAGTTCACGCTCGTCCTGCATTCCCACCTACCCTGGCTGGCCCATCACGGACGCTGGCCGGTCGGCGAGGAATGGCTCTACCAGTCCTGGGCCGCGTCTTACCTGCCCGTGGTGCGGGTACTGAAGAACCTTGCGGCCGAAGGACGTACGCGTCTGCTGAGCCTGGGCATCACCCCGGTGCTCGCCGCCCAGCTCGACGATCCGCACTGCCTGGCTGGCATGCACCACTGGCTGGGCAACTGGCAGTTGCGCGCCGACGAGGCCTCGATGTCGGGCAATGTGGCGCTGGGCCGTCACGAACATCGGCTCGCCGCAACGGCTTTGGCCGAATTCGAACGGGATTGGCGGCACGGCAGCGCGCCGGTGTGGCGTTCGCTCATCGACGCGGACGCGATCGAGCTGCTCGGCGGTCCGCTGGCCCATCCGTTCCAGCCGCTGCTCGACGAGCGACTGCGCCAGTTCCAGCTCACCGAGGGTCTGGCCGACGCGCGACTGCGCTGGGGCACCACCCCGACCGGCATCTGGGCGCCCGAGTGCGGCTACACCCCCGGTATGGAGCGGAACTACGACGCCGCCGGTGTGACGCATTTCATGGTCGACGGGCCCTCGTTGCGGGGCGATACCACCCTCGGCAGGCCCGTCCGCGACGCCGATGTGCTCGCGTTCGGGCGCGATCTTCAGGTGAGCTACCGGGTCTGGTCGCCGAAACAGGGCTATCCGGGGCAGAGCGCGTACCGCGATTTCCATCACTACGACCACGCGACGGGTCTCAAACCGTCCCGGGTGACCGGCAAAACCGTCGCCGGACCTGACAAGGCCCCTTACGATCCCGAACTCGCCGCGGGCGCCATCACCCGCGACGTCGCCGACTTCGTCGAGACCGTGCGCAGCAGGCTGATCGAGGAGTCCGAGCGGATCGGCCGACCGGCCCTCGTGGTGGCCGCGTTCGACACCGAACTGTTCGGTCACTGGTGGCACGAGGGCCCCGAATGGCTCGAGCAGGTGCTGCGCGCGCTGCCCGAAGCAGGCGTGAACGTCGGCACCCTCGCCGACGCGCGCGACAACGGGTATGTCGGCGAACCTGTGCAGCTCAACGACTCGTCGTGGGGTTCGGGCAAGGACTGGCGGGTGTGGGCGGGCGACCAGGTCGCCGATCTCGTCGCGCTCAATGCCGACGTCGTCCGGCTGGCGCTGGACACCCTCGACAAGGTCCGCCGGGACGGCTCGCTGCGCGATCCGGTCGCCGACCAGTTGCTGCGCGAGGCCATTCTGACCGTCTCCAGCGACTGGGCGTTCATGGTCAGCAAGGACTCCGCCGCCGGGTACGCCCGCGACCGGGCACACGAGCACGCGCACGCCGTGCGCGAACTCGCCGAGGCCATCGGGGCAGGCCAGTTCGCCAAAGCGACCCGTCTCGCGGCAGGATGGAACGCGGCCGACGGATTCTTCCCAGGTCTGGACGCGCGGCGGTTGCCGACCGCTGTCCCGTCGGCCGCCGCTGAAGGATTCGTATGAAGATTTTGATGGTGTCGTGGGAGTACCCGCCGGTCGTGGTCGGTGGGCTCGGCCGGCACGTCCATCACCTGGCCGTCGAGCTGGCCGCGGCCGGTCACGAGGTCGTAGTGCTGGCGCGCAGGCCGACGGGTACCGACTCGATCACCCACCCCACGCACTCCTACATCGCCGACGGCGTGCTCGTCGTCGCGGTGGCCGAGGACCCGCCGTGTTTCGACTTCGGCGAGGACATGCTCGCCTGGACCCTGGCGATGGGGCACGCGATGGTCCGCGCCGGTGTGGCGCTCGGCAAGCCCGGCGTCGGCGAGGGCTGGACACCGGATGTGGTGCACGCGCACGACTGGCTCGTCGCGCACCCGTCGATCGCTCTGGCCGAGTACTACGACGTGCCGCTCGTCGCCACCATCCACGCCACCGAGGCCGGCCGCCACAGCGGCTGGGTATCGGGGCGGGTCAACAAGCAGGTGCACTCGGTCGAGTGGTGGCTGACCAACGAGGCCGATCAGCTCATCACCTGCTCGACGTCCATGCAGGACGAGGTGGAGCGGCTCTACGGGCCCGAGCTCTCGCCGATCTCGGTGATCCGCAACGGCATCGACGTCGGCGCGTGGACCTTCCGTCCGCGCGCACCGCGCTCCGGCCCGCCGAAGCTGCTGTATGTGGGCAGGCTCGAATACGAGAAGGGCGTGCAGGACGCGATCGCGGCGCTCCCCCGCATCCGCCGCGCGCACCCCGGCACCACCTTGACCGTCGCCGGTGTCGGCACCCAGTTCGACTGGCTGCGTGAACGCGCCCGCGTGCATCGCGTCGCGCGGGCCGTGCATTTCGTCGGCAGCCTCGGACACGAGGAACTGCTCGGCTGGCTGCACGGCGCGGACGCGATCGTGCTGCCGAGCCGGTACGAGCCGTTCGGCATCGTGGCGCTGGAAGCCGCCGCCGCCGGTGTCCCGCTGATCGCCTCCACCGCGGGCGGGCTCGGCGAGGCCGTCATCGACGGTGTCACCGGCGCCTCCTTCGAGCCGGCCGACGTGGACGGCATCGTCGACGCGGCCCGTGCCGTCCTCGACGACCCGGCGACCGCCCAGGACCGCGCCTACAACGCCCGCGAACGCCTCACCGCCGACTTCGCCTGGGACGTGGTCGCCGCGGAGACCGCCCAGGTCTACTCGGCCGCCAAACGTCGCGTGCGCACCTCGCTCGGCCGCCCCGACATCGTGGAACGGCCGCTGCCGGAGCGCGATCCGAAGTAGTGGACGCCTCTCGACGCGCGACCTCCGACAGGTCGCGCGCCGAGCTCGACTTCACCCACAACGCATGACGCCGAGGCGACCACCCGGCTCTACTGTCGCCCCATGCCTTTGCAGCAGATCCCCCACCTGCCCGCCGCGACCATCGGCCTGCGCGCCTCCGGAACCGTCACCGCCGAGGACTACACCACGGTCCTCGACCCGGCGATCGACGCGGCCCTCGAACACCAGCAGCCGGTCAACCTCGTCTACGTCCTCGGCCCCGACTTCGACCGCTATTCCCTCGACGCGATGTGGCAGGACCTGAAACTCGTCCGCGTCCCCCGCAGCGCCTGGGGCCGCTTCGCCCTGGTCACCGACCACAAGGCACTGGGCGAAGCGGTCCACCTGTTCGGCTTCCTCATCCCCGCGGAGGTGCGCGTCTTCCCCGTCGCGAACGAGAGCGACGCCATCGCCTGGGTGGCGTGATAGCACCTGGCGCCGGCGCCGCGGGTAGAGCACTTGTCGAGGGGCTGAGGGATTTCAACCCTAGGGACGATGGATAGCTACGGATGCTGCGAGCAGAATTTTGGGTGTCGATCCTGCGGGAACCATCGACTCGAGCGGGTTCCCGGCCCTGTGCACCGAAGGAACTGCTGCCATGAACAAGAACAGAATTCGCGCAGCCGCAGCGGCTGCGGCGCTCACACCGATTTTCGTCCTTGGTACCGGCTTCGCCGCCGCGACTCCCGCCGACTCGGTCATCCCGGTCGCACCCGAGCCCGATCAAGTCGAGCCCACAGCCCTGAATCGTCTGGGCGACCCCCTGTGCATATTTCTAGGCACTCTCCCGGGCATCGGGGGGTTCGCCGCGTTCGTTTGCGCCGTGTGATCGGTTCCTGACCCGGCAGCGACGGGTGAGGTCGTGGCAGCACCGGTGACACCATCGCGTGGGTACGCTGAGCCCGCGTCAGGTGGTGGGGTTCTTCAGGCGGGGTGGATGCCGCCGCCGTGATAGCGGGTCGCGGCGTTCCAGAGGAAGAAGCTGTCGATGCCCGCGTCTCGGGTGGCGTCGATCTGGGCGCGCAACTCGGCGTCGCCGTAGGTCACACCGAGGCTGAAGTCCTGGAGCCACGGGATCACTGTGGCGCCGGTGCCCGTCGTGCTCTTCTGGAAGTCCTGCAGCGAGCGAAGGATGATGTCGTAGGGCTGGGCGTTGGGGTTGGCGACGCCGTACTCGCCGGAGTTCCAGTGGGAGGGGTAGAGCATGGGGGCGACGAAGTCGACGTTGCGGGCCATGCGGGGGATGTCCTGGGCGATCTCGTCCGGGCGAGTGGAGGCGATGCCGTAGACGGCGGCGCTCAGGTGGGCGCCGGCGAGGTGGACCGGGTAGCGGCTCTCGGCGAGGAATCCGGCGACCGCGTCGGTGGGGGTGCCGGTAAGTCCGGCGAAATGCATGCTGGTCAGGCTGCCGTCGGGGCGGCGGACGTAGTCGTACATGATGCCGTCGAAGCCGAGCTGTGCGGCCTCCACCGCGAGGTCGATGTTGTATCGGCGCACGTCGGGATGGGCGACATTGGTGAAGGCGATCGGGCCGTAGTGACTGGAATAGGGCTGCCCGGACGGATTCTGGACAACCCAATCGGGTCGGCCGTTGTGCCAGGCCCAGGCGGCCACGGTCGGATCGCGGAACGCGACAATGCGGCCGACCACCTGCAGGCCGAGGTCGTGCAATTGCCGCAGGGCGGCGGGCGCATCGTAAATCGAAGCGACAGCACCGGATTCGCGGGCGAGGGCAACCTGGGAGTCGTAGCCGACGACGCCGTCCTCGTCCTTGATGTCGAGCTGCACGGTATCGATGCGGCCTTCGCGAGCGAGATCGAGCACGGCTTCGCGCAGGCCCTCGTGCGACCAGGCGTGCGCGGTGACGTGCACCGCCCGCATCCGCGGCAGCGTGCGCGCCGTGACGACGGTGCTGCTGCTCTGATTGCCCGCGGCGTCCGCCGCCACGACCTCGACGGCGGGAGCCCACGGCACGGAGATCTCGAAGGCCCCGTCCGGACCGGGAGTCACCGATTCCTCGCCGATGGACACGCGCACGGCGTCGATGGCCTTGCCGCGCAGCACGACCGGGGCGCGATAGGAGCGCACCGGATCAGGTGGTGTCACCTGCAGGGTCGGCGCGACGGTGTCCGCGGCCGAGACCGCGGATCTGCTCAACGCGAATCCGGCCAGCAGCGCGACTACCACCAACGCGAGGACAGCAACTGCGGCGATCATCGCCAAACGCCGCCGATCAACCGACTGGATCCACAATCCCAACGCCCACACCACCTTCCGCTACCGTGTCAGGCCCACTATTTCGCAGGTCCGATGCAAACTGCCGGGGTATCGAAAGAACACGGGAAAAGCTTTGCCGCCGCGTTACATTATCGCGATGGGAGGCAGATCGAACCCGGTATTCCACCGCGTGTCCACGCTCTTGCTGGCCGCGGCGCTCACCGCCTGCACGGCAGAGGGCGCACCGGCTCCGGCCGGAGAACCAGCCGGGCCCGCGACGACAGCGGAATCGTCACCGCCGAATCCGGCCGAGATCACCGCCAACGAACTGGGATTCGTCCCGGTCCTGATGTATCACCAGATCACACCGAACCCGGCCGGTGAGTACGACCAGACCCCGGCGGAGTTCCGCGACGAACTCGAACGGCTGTACCGCGAGGGCTACCGCCCGGTGACCGCCGCGCAGTACATCGCCGGCGACCTCAATCTGCCGGCGGGCACCCATCCGGTGGTACTCACCTTCGACGACTCCACCGGGAGCCAGCTCGCCTTCACCGACGCCGGCGCCGTGGCCCCGGACAGCGCAGCGGGCATCCTCGCCGAGTTCGGCGCCCGCTACCCGGATTTCCGGCCGGTGGCCACCTTCTACGTCAACAACGAGCCCTTCGGGAACGACCCTCGCGCGCTGCCCTGGCTGGCGGCCAACGGCCACGAGGTCGGTGCGCACACCGCCGATCACGCGAATCTCGCGAGCCTGGACGCCGACGGCGTGCAACGCGAACTGGTGCAGAACGTGCGTGCGGTGACCACGGCAGCGCCCGGAGTCACCGTGCGCACCATGGCATTGCCGCTGGGCGTCTATCCCCGCGATCGCGGCCTGGCCACGGCGGGCAGCTGGGACGGCACCACCTACCGCTTCGACGCTGTGATGCTGGTTGGCTCGAATCCCGCCCCCGCACCGTACGGCGCGATCGACCCCGGCGGCGTGCCGCGCATCAGGTCCGGCCGGGGCGCGGTCCCGTTCGACTCCGGCTACTGGCTGGACTGGCTGGCCGCCCACCCGGACCAGCGCTACACCGCCGACGGCGACCCGGCGCGCATCTCCTTCCCCCGGCAACGCGCCGCGGAGGTCGACGCGCGCTGGGCGGACCGGGCCAACCCGTACTGACGCCCGGTCAGGCGTCGGGGGTGAAGGCGAAGATCTCGCCGAGGCGGGTGGCGACGACGACTTCGCCCTCAGGCCCGACGGAGGTGCCGGTGGTGGTACCGGTGGCGGCGGGCAGGACGTCGGAGTCGACGGTATTGCCCGTGGTGGTGTCGAAGGTGATCAGGCTCAGGCCGGCGCCGATGGCGGCGACGGTGTAGCCGATGCCGCCCGAGGTCTGGGCTGGGGTGCCGCGCAGGGCGAGGTCTTTGCGTTCCCAGGCGAGCTCGGCGCGGTCGCCACGGTCGTGCAGGGCCATCAGGTAGCCGTCGTCGCCCGCGGGGATGATCAGGTCGTCGACCAGGGAGATGCCGCGGCTGGGGGTCCAGCCGAGGGCGTGGGTCCAGCGGGTGCTGCCGTCCTCGGTGTTCACGGCGATCAGGCGGCCGCTGTTGTCGCCGACGTACACGGTGGCGCCGTCGCCGGACAGGGTCGGGCTGGTGGCGCTGCCGCCGGTCAGCATGTCGGCGCTCCACTCCTGGGCGACCTTGCCGTCGGCGTAGCGCATCCCGCGCAACGAGGCGACGGACTTGCCGGGCTCCCACACGGTGACGAAGAACCGGCCCGATTCGGGGTCGACGGCGGCGGTGTTGGCGACCGCGCAGCGCGGGCCGCCGATCCGGCAGTCGTCGAGACCGTCGCCGGAGGCCGGGCGGGTCAGGCCGGGCAGTTTCAGGAAGTCGGGCTCGCCGAGCAGCTGCAGCGTCGGCACCTCGCGACCGCCGGTCTGCCGACTCAGGACGTCGACCTGGCCGGACTGGGTCACCGTGAGCAGTTTGCCGTCAGCGGTGAACTGGATCGCCACCGGCACGCCCGCCACCGGCGTGCGCCAGCGCGGCTGACCGAGGTAGTTGAAGGAGTTCACCGCGCCGTCGTCACCGACGTAGACGTTGCTGACGCTGTCGACCACGGTCGGCGACTCGATCGTCGACGGGCCGAGCGGGTTGCAGAAGCGCTTGCGTCCGGTGCGCATCTGGTAGGAGAAGATCGCGCAGTTGCCCGTGCTCGTCGTCACGAACATCTGGCCCTCGGAGCCGATCGTCAACGGCTGGGCGATCGGGCCGCCCACCGGGCGCGACCAGCTCAGCGACATCGACTCCGCGCCGGTCACCGGGCTCGCGCCGCCGTTGCGGCCGTCGTGATGGGCTGCGGGCCAACCCTTTCCGCTGCCGACCGTGATGTCGTCCACGTCGGTGCCGCAGCCTGCCAACGCCACCACACCGGCAGCAGCGAGCGAGGCCGCGACGCGAGTCCGAGTTCGCACCTGCTGATCTCCCTGTTTTATCGAGCCGATGATCGGGGTACCGCACGGTATACGTGCGCTCCGAAAGTACTCTGTGTTATCGATGACCGAATCCCCGGGGCTGGCCCGGTGCGATCACGACGGGAGAGTAGTTCGTGACGAGCATGTGGGGCGCGCCGCTGAGCGCGCGCTGGCGTGGTTCACGCCGCCGCGATCCGCAGCAGGCGCGGTTTCTGACCAGGGACTCGCTGCGCTGGGTGCTCGCCAACCGCGCCTACACCCCCTGGTACCTGGTGCGGTACTACCGGCTGGCCAAGTTCCGGCTGGCCAACCCGCACATCGTGCTGCGCGGGATGGTGTTCCTCGGCCGCAATGTGGAGATCCACGCGACCCCGGAATTCGCCCGTATGGAGATCGGCCGCTGGGTGCACATCGGTGACGGCAACGCCATCCGCTGCCACGAGGGCTCGCTGCGCATCGGCGACAAGGTGGTCTTCGGCAAGGACAACGTCGTCAACACCTACCTCGACATCGAGATCGGCGAATCCACGCTGGTCGCCGACTGGTGCTACATCTGCGACTTCGACCACAAGATGGACGACATCACCCTGCCCATCAAGGACCAGGGCATCGTGAAGAGCCCCGTCCGGATCGGCCCCGACACCTGGATCGCCGCCAAGGTGACCGTGCTGCGTGATACCCGCGTCGGCCGTGGGTGCGTGCTGGGCGCGCACGCGGTGGTGCGTGGGGACATCCCCGACTACAGCATCGCCGTCGGCGCGCCGGCCAAGGTCGTCAAGAACCGCAAGGTCGCCTGGGACGCCACCGCCGAGGAGCGGGCCGCTTATATGGCCGCGCTGGCCGATATCGAGCGGAAGAAGAACGCCGCGGCCCAGGCGTAACCAGCTGGCGGCTGCGCGGTCGAGGGCTGAGGGATTTCAACCCCGGGGATGATGGTTTTCCACTCGTACCACGAGAACAATTATTGGTGTCGATCTTGCGGGATCCTTCGTTCGCGTGGGTTTCCCGTATTCCTCACCGAAGGAACCATCATGACCAAGAATAGAATTCGCGCAGCCGCAGCAGCTGTGGCGCTCACACCGATGATCGCCCTCGGGTCAGGTATTGCTACTGCGGCCCCCTCCGAATCCCCTACCCCTGTCGCGGTCTCCGAGCTGGCCCCCGTTCAAGTCGAGCCTGCCGTGCTACTGGTGCCATTTACACTCGGGCTCAGCCTGCTCGCGTTGCCGATCTGCTTTGTGCCGCCGGTCCTGCCCTTGCTTACAGCCCCCTGCGTCTTCGTTGTATGACCCGCTGAACAAGTACCGCGACGCAATGCGCCGGCCCGGCGAAGGCCAGCGGCGTTATGCCCTGCCCCGGCAGGGTCGCCATGCCGGACCGGCGGGTAGATCGCGGCTTTCTGCTGACGGGGTCTGATGGATTTCAGCCCCAGGGATGATGGTTTTCCGCTGGTGCCGCGAGAACACTTATTGGTGTCGATCTTGCGGGGGCCGTCGCTTCGCGAGGCTTCCCGCACTCCCCTCACCGATAGGAACCCATCATGAACATCAAGTTGCGCGCGGCGGCAACGGCATTCGCGGTTGCCCCCTTCATCGCTCTCGGTTCGGGCGTAGCCACAGCAGACGCTGTGCCCGGACCTTCTGTGGAGCAACTCCACGACGTAGGCGGCGGCGGTGGTTGCGTTCCCCCGGCCTTCGTCATCGATGTTGGCGGTTGGATAATTTTTGGCCTATGCCTGGCGTAGTCATTTCCCGTTCGCCCCCTCGCAATTCCCGGCAGATTTCCGGATCAACCTCCTTGGACGGGGCTCCAGCGCCTGGTTGACCTCCCACGAGGTAGCCGAGCCCGCCCTGTCCCCATCCGCATCACTCAGTATGCGCGCTCGGATCCACGATGCCGGGGGCTGACGACCGCGCCCACCATGGCAACCTGTCGGGGGCGGTGGGTACGGTCGCACGGTGGACAGTTATGCGGCGCTGCTGCGGGGGATCATGCCGACCAATCCGAATATGCGCAACGAGAAGTTGCGCGGGGTGTTCGAGGGGCTGGGCTTCGACAAGGTCGCCTCGGTACTGACCAGCGGCAATGTCGTCTTCCGCACCGCCGACGACCGGGCCGACCTGGAAGAGCGCATCCAGCAGGCCCTGGCCACCGAGCTGGGCATCCCCGGCGGGACCATCATCCGCAGTCACTCCGAACTGCGTGAACTCCTCGACCGCGACCCCTTCGAGGGCCTCCCCCACGAACGCGGTTCCTACCTCACCGTCACCTTCTTCAAGAACACGATGCGCGAAGCCGATACGAAAGCCTTCGACGACGACCCCCTCACCCGTGTCATCGGCTACGACCGCAAGGCCCGCGCCTTCCTCACCGTGGTCGACAACAGCACCAACAGAACCCCCGACTTCATGGCCCGCCTGGAGAAGACCTACGGCAAGGACATCACCACCCGCACCTGGCTCACGGTCCAGCGGGTGGTGAAGAAGATGGAAAGTTAGGCCTACTCGTACAGCGTCTCGCCGCGCTGGGTGTCGAAGTATTCGCGCACCTCGGAGATCTTGCCGTCGGTGACGACGAAGTTCGCGATGTAGGCGTTGTCGTACTCGTGGCCCGAGGTCGTGGTCGCCCTCGATCGCCATTCGACGACGACGTTCGAATCGCCGATGGTCAGGCTGAGCAGGTCCGTGGTGAACGAGCCCGGCTGCATCCGGGACATCGCGATCGGGAAGAACTCGTCGACGATGGCGTCCGGCCCGTGCCAGGTTCCGGAGTTGGGCAGCCGGCCTGGTGCGATCCATCGCGCGTCATCGGTGAAGCACTCCTTCAACAGCGCCGGGGTCCCGGACTGGAGTGCGGCGAAGTAGCGATGGATGGCGGCCTCGGTGGGGTTCTCGTTGGTCACCGGCACAGCTTAGTCGAATATATGTTCGACAGTCGCTTCGTCGTACCTGCCCGGACGCGTCCTACCGGGCCGCGTGGGCCGTGCACAGGAAAACCGTTGCGTTGCGGCCGATTCGGGTGATCACCAAGGTATAGGGCCGGGTGCCGCGCTGCTTGAGCTTCTTGCGCAGGGCGTCCGGGTCGATATCGACGCCTCGGACGAGGATCTCCAGCGCACCGCAGTCGCGGCGGGACAGCTCCTGGCGCAGCGTCTTCTCGCGCAGTTCGAAGCGATCCTCGATGCGGAAGCCGCGCATGCCTGAGGGGACGGTGTCGCCGGTGAGATAGGCGATGTGCGGGTCCAGTTGCCAGAGACCGTGTTTCGCGGCGTAGTGGCGCACCAGGCCCGCGCGCACGATCGCGCCGTCGGGGTCGACGATCCACTCGCCGGGCGCGCGCTCGGGGATGTCGTCGGGATCGGCGTCGGTGAGAGTGGTTGTGCCCCCGCGGGAATCGAGGACGGTGGCGCGGCGGGTGACGCCGGATTCGGTCAGCCCGGGCGACCACAGGCAGGCTTCGCGGACCGCGCCGTCGAGGGAGACCACCTCGATCTCGCCGTTCCAGCCGAGGCGGTCGAAATCCAGTCCGGGAGCGGACTTCACGGCGATGTCGCGGCCCGCGTAGGCGGCCAGCAGGTCTGGCAGAGGGGGTTGCAGTTTGGCGGGGTCATAGGTGCGGCGACCGTCGGCTCGGCGCGCGGGATCGGCGATGATCACGGTGTCCCGGGAGGTCGGGGTGAGGGCATCGGCCTTGGCCAGCACTATGTTTCGTCCGCCCACGACACGCCCCGGACGCGGCTCACTCACACCGCGGCGAAGCAAGCTGGGCGCGTGGTCGACCGCGGCGGCGGGGCCGACGCGACCATCGCTGTCGTCCCGGCGACTTCGTCGAGGGTCCGCGTGTTCATCCGAACTGGCAGATGCACCCCCTGCCGACTCGGGCTTCGCCGACAGTGGCACTACGCCGAGGTTGTGTGCGGCCATTGCCAGCCGCACGTCGTCGAGATCGCTGCCGATGACTGCCGGGCACACCTCGGCCAGCTCTGCCAGCTCCGCCCCGATCGAGCAGGTGACATCGTGCACCGCCCGGCCGGCCAGCCGCGCGGCCCGGTGCCGGGCGACGAGCGCGGGCGTTGCCTGCTGCAGGGCGTCGTCGGTGAACAACCATTCGGCCGCCGCGGGCAGCTTCACCGCGGCCTTACGCCGCAACCGCACCGTCTCGATCAGCGCGGCGGCGTGCGCGTCGTGCGAACGACGCACCTGCTCGATATCGCGCAGGTGCGTCGCCGGGGTGAGCTCCAGCCGGTCGACCTCGGCGAGCGCGGCGGATCCCGCCGCGCTGCCCAGATAGGCGACGTCGTCGCGGCCGAAGCGGTACCCCACCTACTTCTGCGCCGCGCCCGGCTTCACGCCGGTGATCATCGCGTTGTAGAAGAACTCGCGCGGGACGACCTTGCGCAGGACGTTCTCGTCGAGCCAGCTCAGGCCCAGCCAGGCGCGGTACTGCGCCATGCGGTAGCCGATGGTCAGCTTCTCTTCGGGGACGGCGGCCTCGAACGTGCGCACCGGCCAGCCCCACAGGGCGGCGGCGAACTCCTCGGTGGTGGCCTTCACGTCGACGGCACCGGCCGACTTGGCCATCTTCTCGAGATCGCTCGGGTCGAAGGTGTGCAGGTCGACGACGGCCTCGAGCGCGGCGGCGCGGGAGGACTCGTCCAGCTCGGTCTGCGGGCGGCGCCAGCCGGACAGGAACGGCAGCTTGGTGATCTCGGTGGTCACCTTCCAGGTGGCCTGACCGAGCTTGCGGGCGTAGAGGTTGCCGATGGTGGTCGGCTCACCGGCGAAGACGAAACGTCCGCCCGGCTTGAGCACCCGCAGGCACTCCTTGAGCGCCAGCTCCACGTCCGGGATGTGGTGCAGCACGGCGTGGCCGCACACGAGGTCGAAGGTGTCGTCGTCGTACGGGATGGTCTCGGCGTCGGCGACGCGGCCGTCGACGTCCAGGCCCAGGTGCTCGGCGTTGCGCAGCGCGACCTTGACCATGCCGGGCGAGAGGTCGGTGACCGAGCCCTTCTTCGCGATGCCGCCCTGCATCAGGTTCAGCAGGAAGAACCCCGTGCCGCAGCCGAGCTCGAGCGCCCGTTCGTAGGGGAGCGGGGCGGGGCCGACCGCGAGGTCGAACCGGCCGCGGGCATACGCGATACAGCGTTCGTCATAGGAGATCGACCACTTGTCGTCGTATGTCTCCGCTTCCCAGTCGTGATACAGGACCTGGGCGAGCTTGGTGTCCTTCAGCGCTGCTTCGACCTCGGCCTCGGTGGCGTGCGGGTTCGGCGCCGGGTCATCGGGGTGGACCGTCATAACCGCCAAGAGTAATAGGAGACCCTTGGCACGCAATGGGCGGTCTTGTTTCCGGCGGTTCCACTTGGTCGTTCGACCGGTCGCAGCTCACCGGCCGGTGAAAACCGCGCTGTTCGGACCCTCGGCGGCGAAGGTGCGGGTGCCGGTGCGGGCGTCGTCGGTGTCGAACAGCGCCGACCATTCGGTGACGGCGGTGGAGTGACCGTGCGGGCCCGCTTCGAAGACCGCCTTGGCGGCCGCCAGGGCGCGCGGCGCGGCCGTCACGAACTGCTCGGCCCAGCGGCGGGCGGCGGTGAGGACGTCGTCGGGGGCGACGACCTCGTCGACCAGACCGAGCTTCGCGGCTTCCTCGGCGTCGACGAATCGACCGGTGTAGACAAGGTCCTTGGCGCGGCTCGCGCCGATCAGCAGCGACAGCCTGCGGATCCCCGACAGCGGGATCAGGCCCGCCTTGATCTGCGGCAGCCCGAGTTTGACGTTGTCGCCGATGATCCGGTGGTCGGCGCCGAGTGCCAGCTCCAGACCGGCGCCGAGGCAGTAGCCGGTGATCGCGGCGACCGTCGGCTGCGGCACCCGGGTGAGGCAGCCGAGGGCGGCTTGCAGGTCGGCGGCCATGGCGGCCGCCTGCTCGGCGTCGAGCTCGGCGAGCTCGGTCATCTCGTCGCCCGCGCTGAACACCCGCTCGTCGCCGTAGACGATGAGCGCGGCCACCCCGGGGTGCCTGCCCACGGTCTCGGCCGCCGCGGCGACCTCACGGGCAAGCTGGGCGTCGACGAGGTTCAGCGGCGGACGATCGATGCGCAGCAGCGCGACGCCGCGAGCGGTCGGCTCGGCGGGCAGCTCGAGGGTGACGAATTCGGCCATGCGGCCAACCTACCGGCCGCCCAGTGCACCCAGCTGCGGCAGCTCCGCGAAATACCGGCCGTTGTCCGGGAAGTCGGTCAGCGGCGGGCCCTCGGCGTTGGGCGTGTAGTGCGGCATGATCGGGGTGATCGCCCGGTCGGCGGCCAGCACGGCCGCGGTATCGGCGAAACCGCACAGGCCGTCGAGCTGCGACCACGTCGGCGGCAGCAGGACGTGCTCGCCCGCCCGCCAGCTCGCCAGGGCGTCCTGCGGAGTCGCCCAGAGGACCTGGGCGGCCTCGGAGGTCGCGCCGTCGGCGATCTGGCCCTGCGGCAGCACGGCGACGAAGAACCGGGTGTTGTAGCGGCGCGGTTCAGCTTCGGGAGTGATCCAGTTCGACCACGGACGCAGCAGATCGGCACGCAGCACCAGACCCTCGGCCGCGAGGAAGGCCGCGAGCGACAGCTCACGGCGCTCGAGCTTGCCGCGGGCCTCGCGGTAGACCGCGGAGTCGTCGACGACGGTATCGGCGGTAGGCCCGGCCAGCAGCACGCCGCATTCCTCGAAGGTCTCCCGGACCGCGGCCGCGACCAGCGCCTGGGCCGCCTGCTCGGTCGTCGCGAAACGCTCGGCCCACCACGCCGGTGCGGGTCCTGCCCAGGCGATGTCGGCGGTGCCGTCGGCGGCGTCGACGCCACCGCCGGGGAAGACGGTCATCCCGCCCGCGAACGCCATTCCGCTGACGCGCCGCTGCAGGAACACCTCGATGCCCGACCCACCGTCGCGCACCAGCATCACCGTCGACGCGTCGCGCGCGGCTACCCCGGACTCACTCATACCCGTTCCTCTCCACCGCCGGGCGCGGCCCGGCGACCGACTCCGACCGGCCCCATCGCCTGCCGGAGCACCGGGCAGGCCGCGCGTGTGACGCGCGGCCGCGACTCCGGCCTCCACTGCACCCTAACGCCTGCTTGGTTAGCGGTGGAAACAGTTCAGCCGGGCGGGTGCTGTCCCGCCCTCCCGGTTCCCACTGAGTGGACGTCAGGCGCGACGGTGCTGCCCCGCCCGGCGCGCCCTGCGGGCGAACCAGCGCCCGTCGACCCGGTCCAGCGCGATGGACTGGCTGAACGCGGCGCTGAGGTTCTCGGCGGTGAGCACGTCCTCGAGCAGACCCTGCCCGACGACCTCGCCCTCCCTGAGCAGCATGGCGTGGGTGAAGCCCGGCGGGATCTCCTCCACGTGGTGGGTCACCAGGACCATCGCGGGCGCGTCGGGGTCGGCGGCGAGATAGCCGAGCCGCTCCACGAGTTCCTCGCGCCCACCCAGGTCGAGGCCGGCGGCGGGTTCGTCGAGCAGCAGCAGTTCCGGGTCGGTCATCAGGGCGCGTGCGATCAGCACCCGCTTGCGTTCGCCCTCGGACAGGGTGCCGTAGGTGCGGTCGGAAAGGTGTTCGGCGCCCAGGGTTTCCAGCATGTCGACGGCGCGTTCGGTGTCGATGTCGTCGTAGCGTTCGCGCCACCGGCCGAGCACCGCGTAGCCTGCCGACACCACCAGATCGCTGACCTTCTCGTCGACGGGGATGCGGCTGGCCACCGCCGCCGAGGACAACCCGATGCGCGGGCGCAGCTCGGTGACGTCGACGCGACCGAGGGTCTCCCCCAACAGGTTCGCGTCACCGGAGGTCGGATGGACCTCGGCGGCGGCCATTCTCAGCAGCGAGGTCTTGCCTGCCCCGTTGGGGCCTAACACCACCCAGCGTTCGTCGAGCTCGACCTGCCAGCTGACCGGGCCGACGAGCGTTCGGCCCGAGCGGCGGATGGTCACGTCGGAGAAGTCGATGAGCAGATCGGGATCGGGTTGCGACACGCGCTCCATCTTGGACCACGCGGGCCCTCAGCGGAACGACCGGCCCGGGTGGGATTCGTCGTTGCTGGTCGGCGCGGAATCGCGGTGCCCGCCCTGCTCGCCGCGCAGCATCCTGGCGGCGAGAAACGAGATCGGCACCGAGAGCACCACCCACACGATCAGGATCACCACAATCGTCGTCACCATCGCGGAACCTCCCTACGCCTGGCTGCCTGGACCGTCGGTTTCATATACCCCCACGATCCCCCAGATACACCCCGCCGTGACGGCGAGTCGCGAAAACCGGCACCAACCGGCAGGATTCGGCCGCGCGTGCCGGTGGGTCAGGCCTGGGCGGGCACCGCGATCACCGTCATCGAGCCGGGCGCCACCTCGGTGAAGCCCGCGTCGCGCACGGCGACAGCGCGACCGGCGGCCACCTCGGCCACCAATCCAGCCCACCGCTGGTCGTCGGCATCGCGGACCGCGCACCGGAAGTCGTGCTCGGCCCAGGCCGCCGCGGCCGTCACCGGCATGGCCCCCGCCAGCAGCATGCTCGCGTGCCCGACCTGGGCGGCCGCCTTGCCGACCGACATCTCGAGCGCCGCGTTGACCCACAGCACCGGCAGCCGCGGGTCCGGCGGGCCCGGCTCGTCGTGCTCGAGATCGGTGCCGCCGATCTGCAGCTTGCGGATCCGCTGGTCGATGGCGCCCACCGGGCCGGGAACGAACGCACGCGCCTGCGCGCCGTCGACATCGATCGTGACACCGTCGACCGCACCCGCGGACACCCACTGCGAGCCGCGAGCCCGTCGGGCCACCTTCCTGATCCTGGACCGCTTCCACGCCAGATACCGCGGCTCCCACTCTCCGCCCGGCCCGGAGCGCGGGTCGAGACAGACGGCGACGGCAGCGGCCGCCGCGGCTTCCAGGAGCGCGCTGCGGGCGGGCGGATGGGTCTTCGGGATGTGCAGCACCATCTGCATCGCCTGGACCATGGCCGGGTCGTCCGGGTCGCCGTTGCCGCCGTAGCCCCGCGCCAATTCGGCGTGCCGCACAGCGAATTCGGCCGCGGTGTCCCTGACCTCCGCCTCGGTCTCCACGCTGCTCAGTTCCGCGCTGCCCATGCCACAACACCCGATTCGATCGACGCCACCAGTCCGGCCCAGCCTAGCGAGCCGACCGGACGGTCTCCGTCGCCACTACGCGACCTGCACGGACAGGATGAACTGCGGCCCCGGCTCGATCGGTGGCTGGCTGGCCGGGCCGAAGACGAATTGGATGGTCGCCATGCCGGGCCCGATACCACGGAACGGCCACACCGTGCTGTCGCCCTCCGACTGGGGTGGCTCCGCGGACAGGACACCCTCCTCGATGTTCACCGGTATCCACTGCTCGGTGTCGTCCGGCTTCTGCGGTAGCCGGACCAGCAGGAGCTGACCGAGCTCCACGCCGACCGTCCCGCCGTTGAAGGTCTGGTCGACCTCGACCGGGCTCACCGCGGCCGCCGGTGCGGTGGTCGGCAGCTCGATTGTCGTCGAGGTGCCGGACGAGTCGTCGCCACATCCGGCGAGCAGGCCCGCGAGGGTGGCCAGGACGAGCAAGCCTCGCGGAACCGAGCGACCAGCGCCCGTAGCGTCCACTCGAGCCGCGAGCAGGACTTTCCGCACGGAACTCTCCCAACGCCGAAGGACACCCTGCGCTGGAGGCTAACGCCGTGCCGGACCCAGCCGACCACGACGCGCCAGTGACTACCGCCCGAGCAGCGGAACCCGGCGCACCCCGCCGTCGCGGGCGTCGGCCGCCTCGACCTCGTCGCGGGTGACGCCGAGGATGAACAGCACCGCGTCCAGATACGGATGCGACAGCGCCGTGTCGGCCACCTCGCGCAGCGCGGGCTTGGCGTTGAACGCCACGCCGAGCCCGGCCGCGTTGAGCATGTCGATGTCGTTGGCGCCGTCGCCGACCGCCACGGTCTGCTCCATCGGCACGCCCGCGTCGGCGGCGAACTTGCGCAGCGCGGTCGCCTTGAAGGCCCGGTCGACGATCTCGCCGATCACCCGGCCGGTGAGCTTCCCGTCGACGATCTCGAGGGTGTTGGCCTGCACGAAGTCGAGTTCCAGCTCATGCGCGAGCGGCTCGATGACCTGCCGGAACCCACCGGAGACCACGCCGCAGCGGAACCCGAGCCGACGCAGCGTGCGGATGGTGGTGCGGGCGCCGGGGGTGAGCTCGATCCGGTCGGCGACCTCCTCGATCACCGACTCGTCGAGACCTTCCAGGGTCGCGACCCGCTGGCGCAGCGATTCGGCGAAGTCGAGTTCGCCACGCATCGCGGCCTCGGTGACCTCGCGGACCTGCTCCTCGACACCGGCGTGCGCGGCCAGCATCTCGATGACCTCACCCTGGATCAGGGTGGAGTCCACGTCGAAGACGATGAGCCGCTTGGCGCGACGGGCCAGCCCGGCCCGTTCCACGGCGATGTCGACCTGCTCGGCGACGGCGACGTCGGCCAGCGCGGTGCGCAGCCGGGAATCGGTGTCGGCGCCGGTGTCGGTCGCGGTGACCATCAGTTCCATGCCGGTCACCGGATAGTCGGCGATGCCGCGAATGGTGTCGATATTGGCGCCGAGGGCGGCGAGCATCCGCGAGATCGCGCTGAACGCGTGCGCGGTGACGGGGGCGCCGAGCACCACCACGGCATGCGTCGACATCGGCGGCTTGCCGATCTGCGCGTCGACGGACACGTCGACCTGCATGCCGACGGTGTTCATCGCCTCTTCGAGCTCGTCCTGCAGCGCCTCGGGGTCGTTGGGGCACGACACCAGCACACCGAGGGTGAGCCTGCCCCTGATGACGACCTGCTCCACGTCGAGCAGGCTCACCTGATGCCGCGATAGCGCTGTCAGCAGCACAGAAGTGACGCCAGGTCGGTCGGGGCCGGTGACGGTCACGAGAACTGTGGTGTCTGCCAAGTCGATCTGCTCCATATCCGGGCCCTTCCCTGGGGTGAGCCGTAAATGCGCAACTTAGTCTAGAAATAGCGCGTGCACCTGCTGGTCACCCAGCAGGTGCACACCCTCGGTCTTCCGGTGTTTTCTACTTCTTCGCCAGCGTGCCTTCGGCAACGTGCGTGGCGTGCTTGGCCGAGCCCCAGCCGACGTGCGCCTCGGCCTTCATGCGCTCGACCATGTGCGGGTAGTGCAGCTCGAACGCCGGACGCTCGGAGCGGATGCGCGGCAGCTCGTAGAAGTTGTGCCGCGGCGGCGGGCAGGTGGTGGCCCACTCCAGGGAGTTGCCGTAGCCCCACGGGTCGTCCACCGTGACGACCTCGCCGTAGCGGTAGCTCTTGAAGGTGTTCCACACGAACGGCAGCATCGACGAGCCGAGGATGAAGGCACCGATGGTGGAGATCGTGTTCAGCGTGGTGAAGCCGTCGCTGGGCAGGTAGTCGGCGTAGCGACGCGGCATGCCCTCGGCGCCCAGCCAGTGCTGCACCAGGAAGGTGGTGTGGAAGCCGACGAAGGTGGTCCAGAAGTGCCACTTCGCCAGGCGCTCGTCCATCATGCGGCCGGTGATCTTCGGGAACCAGAAATAGATACCCGCGAAGGTGGCGAACACGATGGTGCCGAAGAGCACGTAGTGGAAGTGCGCGACGACGAAGTACGAGTCGGTGACGTGGAAGTCCAGCGGCGGCGAGGCCAGGATGACGCCCGACAGACCACCGAAGAGGAAGGTCACCAGGAAGCCGATCGACCACAGCATCGGTGATTCGAACGTCAGCTGACCGCGCCACATCGTGCCGATCCAGTTGAAGAACTTCACACCGGTCGGGACCGCGATGAGGAAGGTCATGAAGGAGAAGTACGGCAGCAGCACGGCGCCGGTGGCGTACATGTGGTGCGCCCACACCGCGATCGACAGCGCCGCGATACCGAGCGTCGCGTAGACCAGCGTGGTGTAACCGAAGATCGGCTTACGGCTGAAGACCGGGAAGATCTCGGACACGATGCCGAAGAACGGCAGCGCGATGATGTAGACCTCGGGGTGGCCGAAGAACCAGAACAGGTGCTGGTAGAGCAGGATGCCGCCGGTGGCCGGGTCGTAGATGTGGCCGCCCAGGTGGCGGTCGTAGGCCAGGCCGAACAGCGCCGCGGTCAGCAGCGGGAACGCGAGCAGCACCAGGACCGAGGTCACCGCGATGTTCCAGGTGAAGATCGGCATGCGGAACATGGTCATACCGGGCGCGCGCAGGCAGACCACGGTGGTGAGCATGTTGACGCCACCGAGGATGGTGCCGAGACCGGACACGGCCAGACCCAGGATCCACAGGTCGGTGCCGACACCGGGCGAGTGCAGGATGTCGGTCAGCGGCACGTACGCCGTCCAGCCGAAGTCCGCGGCGCCACCGGGGGTCACGAAGCCCGCGGTCGCCATGGAGCCACCGAACAGGTACAGCCAGTAGCTGAACGCGTTCAGTCGCGGGAAGGCGACGTCGGGGGCGCCGATCTGCAGCGGCAGGATGATGTTGGCGAAGCCGAACACGATCGCCGTCGCGTAGAACAGCAGCATGATCGTGCCGTGCATGGTGAACAGCTGGTTGAACTGCTCGGGCGAGAGGAACTGCAGACCCGGGCGGGCCAGCTCGGCGCGCATGAGCAGCGCCATGAGACCGCCGACCAGGAAGAAGCTGATCGCCGTCACCAGGTACATGGTGCCGAGCACCTTGGGGTCGGTGGTGGTGACCGCCTTGTACAGGAACGAGCCCTTGGGCCCGGTCCGAGCGGGATACGGTCGAGTCGCTTCCAACTGAGGGACTGGCCTGGGCTCTACCGCAGTCACTGATCCTCCTGAAGATGCCTGTACGTCACTCGCAGGCCCTCCGTCCTCCGGTCAGAGGCAGACGACGGTCAGCATGCGTTGGAGTGAATCGTAAACCGTGCTGCCGCAGCATCACGAGCGGGTCCTACTCTGTGTCGTATTCAGCGCGCCGTAGACGAACGACGGCGTATCCGACCGACACCGTTCTCGATCTTCCTCCGCAGGTCGCGCGGGTGCAACGGTTGCCTGCGATGACTTTTCGGGTGCCGCGACGTCATGATCTATGACGGTGGGCACGTTCCGCCACCGTCTCTGTCGAGCTATTCCCCCGCAGCCGAGGAGTCGTCATGTCCGTCAGCATCCAGCCCGGCGATCCCACCTGGGTCGATCTCTACACCGCCGATCTCGACCGCGCCATCGCCTTCTACGGCGAACTGTTCGGCTGGACCGCCGAACGCGGCGGCGAGGAGTTCGGTGGCTACACCACCCTGCGCAAGGACGGCAAGGCCGTCGCGGGTGCGATGAACCGCGTCCCCGACGACGGCGATCCGTTCCCCGACCGCTGGACCGTCTACCTGGCCGCCGACGACGCCGCGGCGACCACGGCGAAGGCGAGCGCCGCAGGCGCCAACGTGTTCGTCGAGCCGATGGCGGTGGGCAAGCTGGGCACCATGGCCGTGCTTGCCGATGTCGGCGGCGTCGGTGTCGGCGTGTGGCAGGCGGGCGAGTTCCCCGGCTTCGAGGCGATCGGCGACGTCGCCGACGGTGTCTGGAGCAACCACGACGGTGTGCCGTCCTGGTTCGAGCTGATGACCCGCGCCTACGAGCCGTCGCTGACCTTCTACCGCGAGGTCTTCGGCTGGCGTGACCCGTTCACCGTGGCCGACTCCCCCGAGTTCCGCTACACCACCCTCCACGCGACCTCCCCGATGCGCGGCGGCGTCATGGACGCCACCGGCCACCTCCCCGAGGGCATCCCCGGCGCGTGGACGACCTACTTCGGCGCCGACGACGTCGACAAGACCGCCGCCACGGCCGTCGCCCTCGGCGGCGCCGTGGTGTTCGACCCCATGGACACCCCCTACGGCCGCCTGGCCGGTCTCACCGACCCGACCGGCGCCCACTTCAGCATCGGCGGCAACGCGCGCTGAGCGTGGTGGCGACGCGTCGTCCGCCTGGGCACCACCGGGGGAAACAACATAGGGGGGGGAAACCACCCCCCCGGGGGGTTGACCCCCACCCAGGGGGCGCGGGAGGGGTACCCCCCCCGC
>NZ_JBSGVQ010000029.1:0-97126 GCF_053608525.1 Nocardia sp. NPDC055029 | reverse complement strand
GCTGTCGGCACCGCGGGGCGGCTATTGCTCGGAACGAGAAGTGAAGTGGTCAGCCGACCAGGGGCTTGAGCGCCCGGCCCGCCGCCTCGATGACGCCCGGCTCGTGGCCGTTGGCGATCATGTTGACGATGATGCCGTCGATGCCGTGGTCGAGGACGCGTTCCTGGATCTGCTCGGCGACCTCGTCCGGGGTGCCGACGAATTGGCGGTCGGCGGGGGAGTTGCGGATCTCCTCGGGGGACAGGGCGGACAGGTCGATGCCGAAGCGGGCGAGCATGTCGGCCTGCAGTTTTCGGGCGCGGTCGCCGTCCTCGTCGGTGATCACGAACGCGAGGAAGCTGGTTTCGAGGGTCGCCGGGTCGCGGTCGGCCTCGGCGCAGCGCTGGTGCAGCGCCTCGATCTTCTGCGGCAGCAGGGAGGCGTTGGAGATGATGTTGAGGTGGTCGGCGAAGCGGGCCGCCAGCGCGAACGTCTTCTTCTCGCCACCGCCGCCGAGCATGATCGGCAGGTCGTCGCGGACGCGCGGCTCGTTCATCGCGTTCTCGGTGTGGTACCACTTGCCGTCGACGGTGGGCCGCTGCCCGTGCAGCATGGGGGCGATGATCCGCAGGGCTTCCTCGAGCCGCTGGAACCGCTCGGTGAAGGTGCCGAACTCGAAGCCGTACTGCTGGTGCTCGAGCTCGAACCAGCCCGCGCCGATCCCGAGCACGGCCCGCCCGCCGCTGACCACGTCGAGCGTGCTGACGGTCTTGGCGAGCAGCGCCGGATTGCGGTAGGTATTGCCGGTGACCAAGGCGGACAACTGGATTCGCTCGGTCGCGGTGGCCAGTGCGCCGAGTGCGGTATAGGCCTCCAGCATCGGCTCGTCCGGACTGCCGATGCCGGGTAGCTGATAGAAGTGGTCCATCACGAAGGCGGCGTCGAATCCGGCCGCTTCCGCCGCTCTGGCCTGTGCGATCACCGTGGGGAACAGCTCGCGCACCGAGGACGTGTTGCTGAAATTGGGCATCTGGTAACCGAGACGAATGCTCATGGGAGCGACCATAGGACTTGGAGTGCACTCCAAGTCAAGGCGCGCCGGGCGGGGCTCAGGACGCGTCGGTGAGTTCGACGCGTGCCGGGTAATCGATCAGGTCGATGTCGTTGGCGGCCTTGTCGCCGTATTTCATCATCAGCGAGAAGCCGCGCGAGCCGAGGAACCAGTTGCGGACCCGGATTCCGAGCGCGGTTTTCGGGGCGAGGAACGAGCCTGCGCTACTGTTGCCCGCGATCTTGGCGTAGTGCTTCATGATTCGGTCGTACGCGGCGAATGCCGTGCCGTGGTCGCCGTCGGCGATGGCCAGTTCGCCCGCGAGGACATAGGCGCCGACGACGGCCAGCCCGGTGCCGAAACCGGCCAGGGTGTTGCCGTAGGCGGAGTCGCCGACCAGGGCGACGCGGCCGCGGGTGTAGGTGCCGTTCATCCTGACCTGGCTGAGCGAGTCCAGGTAGATGTCGTCGTAACCGGCCAGGTCGGCGAGCATGCGCGGGGCGTTCCAGCCCATGTCGGCGTAGGTGGACTCGATGATGCGGCGGGCGGCGGCGGTGTCGTCGCGGGGGAAATCTAGTGCGGGACTGGCGAAGAGGTACATCTGCAGTGCCTTCGAGCTGCCGTCGATGGCGAGCTTGCCCGGGATGTTGTGGGCGAAGGCGCTGGCCCGTTCGCGTGGGGCGCTGGGGTCGCTCCACCGGCTCGCGCCTGCCACGCAGTAGTAGTGGCCGAGGTGATGCACGTAATCGGATTCCGGTCCGAACGCGAGTTTCCTTACCCGCGAATGGATTCCGTCCGCGCCGAGGACGAGATCGAAGGTACGTGGCTGTCCGCGCTCGAACTGTACCCGGACGCCTTCGTCGGTCTCGGTCAGCGCGGTGATCGTGTCGCCGAAGACGTATTCGACGGCCGCCGAGGTCTTCTCGTAGAGGATCTCGGCGAGGTCGCCGCGCAGGATCTCGACGTCGCCGCCGGTGAAGTCGCCGGACATGACGACCAGCTCGCGCCCGTCGTCGTCGACGAACACCGTGTCGGTGGTGCCGGTGCGGCGGGCGCGCACCGCGTCGAGGACACCCATCCGTTCCAGCACGGTCAGGTGCGTCCGGCCCTTGAAGTCGACAGCCTGACCGCCGGCGCGCAGCGCGGGAGCGCGCTCGACGACGGTCACGGTGAACCCGTAGCGATGCAGCCAGTAGGCCAGCGCGGGCCCCGCGATGCTCGCGCCGGAGATGAGAACGGTCTGGTTGCGCATGGTGTGCTCCTCTGTGGAAATCTGTGTCTGATGGAATCTGTATCCGGTGGACACGAATAAGAGTATGGTAGACACAGTTCTGAGGTCAACCGGAAAGGCAGGACCGATGCCGACCACCGTCGAACTGCTGTGGGGCACCACCGCTCGCCCCAAGCGCGGCCCGAAACCCGCGCTCACCCTGGACGGGATCGTCGCCGAGGCGATCGCGCTGGTCGACGCCGAAGGACTGGCCGCGCTGTCGATGCAGCGGCTGGCCGAGCGCCTCGGCTTCACCAAGATGTCGCTGTACCGGTACGTGCCGGGCAAGGAACAGCTGACGGCGCTGATGCTCGACGCCGCGATGGGCGAACCGCCGCGGCCGGACGCAACGAAGGCGGGCTGGCGCGGCGGCCTGCGGCACTGGGTCGAGGCGATCTTCGAGCGCTACTGCACCCACCCCTGGACCATCGAACTGACCCTCGGTATCCGTCCGATCGGCCCGAACGAGATGAGCTGGACCGAGGCCGCGCTCACCGCTCTCGACGGCACCGGGCTGACCGGCCCCGAACGGCTCGACACCATCGTGCTGCTCAACGGGCACGCGCGCAGCCTGGCCCAGCAGGTCGAATCGGTCGGCGGCGGCGATTCGGCGATCCAGTTCGCCGAGCAGTTCACCGCGATGATGAGTGCCGCGGCCGGCCGGTTCCCCGCGGTCAGCGCGGCCTTCGCGGAGGAATCGGCGACGGTCAGCCCCTCGGCCGCGCCGGGCGCCGCGTTCGACTTCGGCATCGACCGCATCCTCGACGGCCTCGCCGTGCTGATCGCGAAACGGACGAATCGGTAGCGCCGGGGTCTGGTCTGCCGGGCGCGAACGTCCTAGGCTCGCATCATGACCGACCAGCCGGAACTGCCGGAAAACTCCGCCACCCTCGTGCGCGAATTCTTCGCCGCGCTAGAACTCGGCAGCGTCGACGAGGCGCTCGAGCTGCTGGATCCGGCGATCGTCTGGAAGAACACCGGCCTGCCGAGCGTGCGTGGCAAGGATCGGGTCGCCGCGTTGCTGCGCGGCCTCGACCGGCCGCAGCTGGGATTCGCGGCGGACATGCACCACATCGCCGAGAACGGCGACATCGTGCTCACCGACCGCACCGACTACCTGCGCGCGGGCCCGGTCCGGATCGGGTTCTGGGTGAGCGGCACGTTCGAACTGCGCGAGGGCCGGATCGTGCTGTGGGACGACCACTTCAGCATGGCCAACATGGCGCGCGGCGCCGTAGTCGGCGCGGCGCGGGCAATCCTGCGTCGCTGAACCCGCCCGGCTACTTGTGCTTGTTCAAGTAGTCCAGGTAGGTCGGCCGCAGGACGTCGGCCAGTTTGCCGTCGCCCGCGTGCATGTAGTCATCGATCATCGGCAGCACGTACTTGATGTCGGCCTCGCTCTCGCCGAGGTCGCCCGCCTCGGCCTGGGCGGCGGGGATGGACTTGAGCAGTCGCCACAGGAACTTCACGTCGCCGCGTCGCACAGCCGTCCGCACCGCACGGTCGTGCAGTTCCTTCGACGACAGTTTCTCCAGATCCTCGTCTTCGGACATGCTTCGACTCTAGCCCTCGGCGACACCCCTGGGGCAGATCCGAAGCGTCGGCGCCGGTTAACGACAAATTCACGGACACGTCCGGCTGTCCGGCAGCGCGGCGGACAGTTGGACGGTAGCGTCGGTGATGCGGGCCGCGTCGGTGTGGCTCGTACGGGAGGTCCTGACCGTGACTGAGCTACTCAGTGCGAGAGGGCCGGCACCCGGCCCTCGTGGCGGTTGACCAGCGCGTCACCGCCCACCAGGACGGACCGGTCCAGCGAGATCGTTCGCGCGGGTGCCGTGCGAACACATAAGGAGCCCACCGTGACTGCTGCACGCTCCGTTTCCGCCCCCGCGATGCACACGGCCTCGGCCTCGAAGAAGGGGGCCCGCCCCTCGCGTTCCGGTCGCAAGACTTTCGTCGTCGACACCTCGGTTCTGCTCTCGGATCCCTGGGCCGTCACCAGGTTCGGCGAACACAAGGTGGTTCTACCGCTGGTCGTGATCAGTGAATTGGAGGCCAAGCGACACCACCACGAACTCGGCTGGTTCGCCAGGGAAGCCCTGCGCATGCTCGACGACCTGCGGGTTAACCACGGCAGGCTCGACCAGGCGCTGCCGATCGGTACCGACGGCGGCACACTGCAGGTGGAGCTCAACCACACCGACCCTTCGGTGTTGCCCGCCGGATTCCGTTCGGAGACCAACGATTCCCGCATCCTCGCCTGCGCGCTGAACTTCTCGGCCGAGGGCGAGGAGGTGGTGCTGGTGTCCAAGGACATCCCGCTGCGGGTCAAGGCGAGCGCGGTCGGCCTGTCCGCCGACGAGTACCACGCGCAGGACGTGGTGACCTCCGGCTGGAGCGGGATGGTCGAACTCGACGTCGCGGGCTCCCAGATCGACCAGCTCTACACCGACTCGGTGATCGACCTGGACGAGGCGCGGGAACTGCCATGCCACACCGGGATCCGGTTGCTGGGCAGCAGCTCCAGCGCACTGGGCCGGATCACCGCCGACAAGCGGGTCCAGCTGGTCAGGGAGCGGGAGGCCTTCGGCCTGCACGGCCGCTCGGCCGAACAGCGCATCGCGCTCGATCTGCTGCTCGACGAGAGCATCGGCATCGTGTCGATGGGCGGCCGCGCTGGCACCGGTAAGTCGGCGCTGGCGCTGACCGCCGGGCTCGAGGCCGTGCTGGAACGGCGCACCCAGCGCAAGGTGGTCGTGTTCCGGCCGCTGTACGCGGTGGGCGGCCAGGAACTGGGCTACCTGCCCGGTTCGGAGAGCGAGAAGATGGGCCCGTGGGCTCAGGCCGTCTTCGACACGCTCGACGGGCTGGCCAGCCGCGAGGTGATGGAGGAGGTGCTCAGCCGCGACATGCTCGAAGTGCTGCCGCTGACCCACATTCGCGGGCGCTCGCTGCACGATTCGTTCGTGATCGTCGACGAGGCGCAGTCGCTCGAGCGCAATGTGCTGCTGACGGTGCTGAGCCGCCTCGGCACCGGCTCGCGCGTTGTGCTCACCCACGATGTCGCCCAGCGCGACAACCTGCGTGTCGGCAGGCACGACGGCATTGCCGCGGTGATCGAAAAGCTCAAGGGACACCCGCTTTTCGCGCACATCACACTCACCCGCTCCGAGCGCTCGCCGATCGCGGCGCTGGTGACCGAGATGCTCGAGGAGTACGGCCCGAACGCGTGATCGTGGCAATCCGGCCGCGTCTGCGGCCGGATTGCGTTTTATTACCGCAAACTGTGGGTATTATCCGCGGCGACACCAATCCAGCAACGGCTCGGCGAACAATGTTCCGCCGGGCCGTTGCGGATGTCGGCCAGGCTCCATTCCGGGGGCGTGCCCCCGGGGGGCCACTCGCGAGAGGATGGATATGAACCACTTCGCTCGACGTACTGCCGCTGGGGGCGCCGCGGTCATCGCCGCCGCCGGACTGTTGCTCGCCGCAGGCTGCGGTGACGACGACAAGGACACGGCCAACGACACCGTCGGTTCCGTGACCTCGGTCATCGGTGGCCCCGGCGCGACAACCACCGCCGAAGGCGGCTACGGCGGGATGACCACCACGCCCGACGCCACCGAGACCGGCACCGGTGCGGCCACCACCACCGCGGCGGCGGCAGGCGAGTCGACGACCATCTCCACTCCGAACGGCGACATCACCGTCTCCGGTGAGGTGTACAAGAAGTACGTCGCCGTCGGCGGGGCGAGCAGCCCGCTCGGTATGCCGGAGGAAGCCCAGGAAGCGGGCCCGGACGGCGGCGAGTACCAGGACTTCGAGGGCGGCACCATCTACTGGAGCAAAGACGGCGGCGCGCACATCGTCTGGGGCGATATCCGCGAGGCCTGGGAGGAGGAGGGCGGCGCCAACGGTCCGCTCGGCTACCCGACCAGCGACGAGAAGGACATCAGCGGCGGCAAGCAGAGCGACTTCACCGGTGGCACCATCGTCTGGGTCAACGGCGAGACCACGGTGACCAAGAAGTAACTCGTGCGTCCGGCCCGGCGTGGGGACCTGAACACCGCCTCAGGCCCCGCGCCGACGGCCGAACCGCTAGGTTGTCGGGGTGCAGAAAACTTTGACCGACCGTGAGCTGCTGGATTCGCTCGCTGACGTGGTGGAAACCAACCTGGCTCGGCACATCGAGGTGGCCGAGGGCTGGCAGCCGCACGAGTTGGTGCCGTGGGCGGACGGCCGCAACTTCGCTTTTCTCGGCGGCACCGACTGGGCCCCGGACCAGTCCGAGCTGAGCGCGACCGCCAAACTCGCGCTGACGGTGAGCGTCCTGGTCGCCGACAACCTGCCGTCCTACCACCGTGAGCTCGGCAAGCATCTGCGCACCGGCCCGTGGTGGCGCTGGGTCGGCCGGTGGACGGCCGAGGAGAACCGCCACGAGATCATGATCCGCAACTACCTGATAGTGACGCGCGCGGTCGATCCGGTGGCGCTCGAGCGGGCCCGGATGGCGCACATGACCGCTGGCTTCAACCGTCCCCCGCTGCACCTCATCGATGTGCTGGCCACCTGCGCCTTCGAAGAGCTCGCCGCCGCGATCCGCCACCGCAACACCGCCGCCCTCGGTGAGAACCTGGTCGTCACCGCGATGGCCGAGAAGCTGGCCGTCGACGACGAACTGCAGGCCGAGTTCTTCGCCGTCCTCGTCGGCGCCGCCCTCGATCTGGTCCCCGACCAGGCCGTGCGCGCCATCGCCGACCAGATCGCCGCCTTCCGGGTACCGCAGGTGGACCTGCCCGGCGGCGGTTCCAGCGACGAGGCGCTGGCCGAGGCGGGCATCTACGACCCCGCGAACGAAGCCGAACTGGTCTTCAAGCCGCTGCTGCAGCGCTGGAACATCTTCACCCGCACCGACTTCACCGAAGCCGGCGAGAAGGCTCGCGCCGAACTGGCCCACCTGGCCTGATCTTTCGTGCGAACGGCCGTCACCGGAGGGGACGGCCGTTCGTCGTTTCAGGGCTTGCGGTCCACGTTGGCCATCGCCAGCACGTCGAGCTTGCGGTCGAGCTCCTCGACCGAGAGCTTGTCCGGGGTGAGGCCACGGTCGATCACTGTCTGGCGGATCGTCTTCTTCTCGCGCAGAGCCTGTTTGGCGACGGCGGCGGCTTCCTCGTAGCCGATGGCCGAGTTCAGCGGGGTGACGATCGACGGGGAGGACTCGGCCAGGGTGCGCAGGTGCTCCTCGTTGGCGACCAGGCCGACGACGCACTTGTCGGCGAAGAGGCGGGAGACGTTGGCCAGCAGGCGAATCGACTCGAGCAGGTTGCGGGCCATCACGGGAATGTAGACGTTGAGCTCGAAGGCTCCGCTCGCCCCGCCGAAGGCGATCGCCGCGTCGTTGCCGACCACCTGCACCGCCACCTGCGTGACCGCCTCGGGCAGAACGGGATTCACCTTGCCCGGCATGATCGAGCTACCCGGCTGCAAGTCCGGCAGCTGGAGTTCGCCGAGCCCGGTCAGCGGGCCCGAGCCCATCCAGCGGATGTCGTTGGCGATCTTGGTCAGGCTGACCGCGATGGTGCGCAGCGCACCGGAGGCCTCGACCAGCCCGTCGCGCGCGGCCTGGGCTTCGAAGTGGTCGTGTGCCTCGCGCAGCGCGTCGATTCCGGTGCTGCGCACCAGTTCCGCGACGACCTTGGTGCCGAACCCGGCGGGCGCGTTGAGTCCGGTGCCGACCGCGGTGCCACCGATCGGCAGCTCACCCAGGCGCGGCAGGGTGGCCAGCGCGCGCTCGATCCCCGCCTCGATCTGCCGGGTGTACCCGCCGAACTCCTGACCCAGCGTCACCGGCACCGCGTCCATCAGATGCGTGCGACCCGACTTCACCACGGTGCGCCACTGCTCCGACTTGTCCAGCAGCGCGATCCGCAGATGTTCCAGCGCGGGAACGAGATCGGTGATGAAGGCCTCGGTGGCGGCCAGATGCGTCGCGGTGGGGAAGGTGTCGTTGGACGACTGTGACATGTTCACGTCGTCGTTGGGATGCACGGTCACGCCATTGCGCGCGGCGATCGAGGCGATCACCTCGTTGGCGTTCATGTTGGAACTGGTACCCGACCCGGTCTGGAACACATCGATCGGGAACTGATCGTCGTGCCGCCCTTCGGCGATCTCGTTGGCAGCGGCGACAATCGCGTCGGCCTTCACCGGATCCAGCAACCCCAGATCCTTGTTGACCTGCGCACAAGCAGCTTTCAGCAGCCCGAGCGCCCGAATCTGCGCCCGCTCCAACCCCCGCCCACTGATCGGGAAGTTCTCCACAGCCCGCTGCGTCTGCGCCCGCCACAGCGCGTCCACAGGCACCCGAACCTCACCCATCGTGTCGTGCTCGATGCGGTACTGCACGTCGTCATCAGCCATACCTCCGACACTAGGGCGAGATCACCGCGAATGGTGTCGGCACACCAGCGGAAAATCCCACACTCCGGTGCGGAATACGTGGGTGGTCAACGCTGCCCTCGGCGCGATGGCGATGCATTGACGTAATGATCACGTCAATGCATCATGGAGGGATGTTGTATCCCACACCGCAGCTGAACAGCCAGGACGAGACCGTCCTGGCTGAGGTCGACAGCATGCGGGAGCGGCTACGGCACCAGGTGCAGAGCGTCCCGGCGAAATGGGCCGGCGGCCTCCGGAAGTTCCTCACCGCTGACGCCGTGGCGGCGTCGAACTCGATCGAGGGATTCAAGGTCTCCACCGTGGATGTCGAGGACCTGATGGCTGGAGAGCAGGACGTCGATGTGTCCGACGAGGATCGCGAGGAGACCCTCGCCTACCAGCGGATGATGACCTACCTGCAGACGCTGCACGACGCCCCGGACTTCCGTTTCAGCAAGGGACAGTTGAACGCGCTGCACTGGATCCTGCAGGGCCACCGCCACACATCCCGCAAGCCCGCCGGTCAATGGCGCTCCGGTCCGGTCTACGTAACCGACGCGCGAGACCCCAGTATCGCGGCCTATACAGCTCCCGACGCCGAACAGTTACCCGCCCTCGCGGACGAACTGGTGGCCTGGCTGAACACTCCCGACGACACACACGCACTCGTTCGCGCGGCAATGGCTCACCTCCACCTGGTGTCGATTCACCCTTGGTGTGACGGCAACGGCCGAATGTCGCGGTCCTTGCAGACCCTGCTGATCGCGCGGGAAGGTGTACTGGCGCCGGAGTTCTCGTCGATCGAGGCATGGCTCGGACGCCCAGGAAACACCTGGGAGTACTACCAGGTTTTGGCCCGCCGTGGCGCCCAATACCGACCTGATCAGGACGTCTCGGAATGGATAAGCTTCAACCTGCTCGCCTATCACCAGCAGGCGCAGACCGTGCACGCGAGGTTCGAGCGGTCCGGCCGGGTATGGGAACAATCGTCGGAGTTCGCGGCGCAGACCGGACTCGACGACCGGATCGTCTCCGCCCTGCATGATGTGGCGATGGCCGGGCGAGTTCGCAGGTCGCGGTACGGGGCAAGCGAAGGACTGAGCGTGCAGCAGGCCCAGCGTGATCTCAAGGTACTGGCGCAGCGAGATGTCTTGCAGCCTGTCGGGCGAACGAGAGCGCGCTATTACATTGCGGGGGAGAGGTTTCCGCAGAACGTATTGGATACGGCCCGGACCCCGACCGGTCTGGTGGATCCCTATCGGCCGTAGCGTGAATGTGCTGGGGCGTCGATGCTACCGACAGCTGGGCATCGATCGAGGATCGGTCCATCGATACGATCAGGTCTCGTCGCGCGCGTGGTTCTGTGCGCCGAACATTCTCATTCAATGAAGGATTTCTGATGTCTCAAGAGGGTGGCCTCGCCGCCGGTATGCTTCAATCTTCTCTTGTAGATGCGAAGTAGGCTTGGTCTGGATGTGGCTCCCGTGCGCTGAATCCAGATTCGTTGCGTACCTTGGAAAGCAAGGTCGAGTCAACAACACCTCGCGAAATGTCTTCCGCTATTAAAAACTCCAATTTCTCTTTGTCCATAGATGCCGACGCCTCGCGTAAAGAGCAATTGACAAGGCTGTGATGGTTAGTTTGAACTGGTCTCGGTCACAATATTCTCGCAGTGTCGCCTGAGGGGAATGCGGCCGTCCCAATATGCGGGTCCGGGTTATTTGGGAGTTGTCGAGGAGGCTTATGAATAGCCTATCATCTTTTGTGCTGATTCCGATAGGAAGTGGCTGATGACATGGTAAATCGATTATTTGAACAGCGAACCAGCATAGTGTCAGATTACTAGGAAGCCTGTGGCCACCCGGCGGGTGTCGGCGATGTTGACGTATGACTTGCTCTAGCTCACCTCGCTGTCGAGGTACTCCATGTACTCTTTCTCTGATCCAACGAGTTCATACCGGTCAATCGATGTAAGTGGTTGTATTTCCGTCTGGCGAATGAATCCAGTATCGACAAGCTCTGCGATGGCATGGAGCGCGCTTTCGCGACAACCGCGTGCGGTTTCATTGGCGGCGGCTTCGGCGAGACTTAAAGTGATGGTGCGCGTCTCATCGCGGCTAAGTGAACCTATAACGTCAGTTACAGAGTCGGCTGCCCGCTCGCGCTCTTCGGGCAGGGGTGATTTCAGCGCCTGAGTAAGTTTGGCTAGCTCTTCATTTCCGATAGGCATCTGGGTACTCCTTCATCCTCAAGTCGAGGCTGTCTGGGCTCTCAAAGTCCAATATACTCGGAAGGCCATGGAATATGAGAATCATTCGCGGCGTTTGGATTGTAGTGGGGGCTGTTGGAATTGTGCACGTTGCGTGGATGCAGGTTTCCTGAAGCATCCTGGTACTTTCCGCCGAATTGTATTCTATAGGTTTCACCCGACGCCGCATTCGACCCTTCGGGGGCATTTCCGTCGGGACCATGGATGCGGAGACGAACGGTCCTTCCTTCGGAGTCGATCCATTTGTATTCGAGGCCATACTGGGCTCCGCCATTTGAATCTGGGGTAAGCTCACGAACGGAGGCATGGTCCGGCACCACACTCATCGGATCTCTTCCTGACATATCCCATGGGCCGGGTCCTGCATCCGAATCCGTACCGAGGCACGAGTCAGGCGCAAGACCGAGTGGATCAGTCCATCCGGTTGGGTTGTGGGGGTATGTATTCGGATTGGGGCTAGGGGCGAGGCCGAGCGGATCGGGAGTAATGTACCGTCCAGTCGCGGAGTCATAGTATCGGCGAAAATTCTGATGCAAGCCGGTCTCAGGGTCGTAGATTTGGCCCGGGAACCTGACCGGACTACTAGTCTGGCCGCGCCAGGTCGTCTCGCCCCATAGATCTACCACGGCGTTCGCTTCAGATTTTGCAGTACGAGGTTCGATAATCTCTGTCGGCATGTCTGCGTTCGAACATACGAACATGTCGAACCGGTTGCCTTCCGATCGGAGTTCGGTCTGTCCAATCGGTGCAAATGACCGCGGTTGGTAGTGCCAGCGCGTTGAGGTGCTGGTGCCGCGTTCTTCAATGAGCTGCACGCCGTCCCAATCATATGTTCTGTGGCATACAGTCGTTTTTGGAATTACGTGCAGATGTTTTGCTGTTCGTCGACCGTACGCATCATATGTATATCGCCACCACTCCTGGCCCGGCGTATATACGTCCGTCAACTGGTCGAAGGCGTTGTAGCGGTAGTGCCAGACCTCGGGTTTGCGGGAGATTCGCGTCGTGACTTTGCGGATGAGGCGGCCGACCGGGTCGTAGTAGTAGTGGTTGCGGCCGTCGCGGACGAGGAGGTTGTTGTGGTATTCGCGGCCGTCCATCTGGCGGTGGGAGGGTGGGGCGGCAGGAAGGGGGACGTCAGGTGCCATGGCGAGGCTGGCGGTGATGTTGGAGAGGGCGTCGTATTCGTAGGCCTCGGTGATGGTGTTGTCGCGGGTGATGGTGTTGACGCGGCCGATGGGATCGAGGGTGTAGGTGGCGTGGGTGGCGCCGGTGTCCGGGCGGGTGGTGGAGTGGTGGGCGAGGTAACCGTCGGGGCGGTAGGTGTAGTCGTCGCGGCGGATGGTGAAAGGGGCGCGGCGGTTCGTGGTTGCTCCGCCGAAGTCGCCGAGGTCGAGGGTGAATTCTTGGGCGGGGAAGCCGGTGACGCGTTGGGAGGCGATGTTGCCGGTGGGGGTGAATGTGCGGTCGATCTGCACCTCGCCGATGCGCCAGCCGACGAGACGTCCTGCGGGGTCGTGGTTGAAGGTGATATCAGTGCCTTCGGCTGTCAGGGCGGTGACTTGGCCGAGGGTGTTGTGGCGCCAGGTAGTTGTGTTGCCCGTGGGGGTGGTACGTCGGATCCGGCGGCCGCGGTGGTCGTATTCGTTGACCATTGGTGGCTGTTCGTCTAGCTTTTGGGTCGCGACCTGGCCGGTGGGGGTGTAGGTGAATTCGAGTGTGTGGGTGCGGGTTTCGTCGGTGCCGTTGATGGCGGTGAGGATTCGGCCGGCGGGGTCGTGAGTGTAAGCGAGGTATTCGCCGGTGTCGGCGGTGATCGAGGTGAGGTTTCCGAGGAGGTCATACCGGTGGTGGCGGGTGACTCCGGTCGCCGGAGTGACAGTGGCGATTCGGCCAGTGTTGGTGTGGGTGTAGTTGGTGGTCGCGCCCGTGTAGTCGGTTTCGGTAGCTAGGCGGCCTGTGGTGTCGTAGTCGTATGTCCAGCGTTGGCCCAGCGGATTGATGACAGCGGTGAGCTGGAGCTCGGTGTTGTAGAGGTACCGGGTCGTAGAACCGTCGGGATCGGTTCGGGTCGAAACCTTGTCGTAGCCGCCGTAGGTGTAAGTGGTGGTTCCGCCATTGCGGTCGGTGTGGTTGAGGAGGTTGTTCTCGCCGTCGTAGGCCCACGATTCGAAATAGCCGTCGGGGTCGATGCGGCGGGCGGGCTTTCCTTCGGGTGTCCACTCGTAGTGTGTCGTGTTGCCGAGCGGGTCTGTGACCTGGATCGGGCGGCCGAACGCGTCTCGACGGATCTCGGTCCTCGCACCGAAAGGGTCGCTCACGGTGGTGGGCAATCCGGCGGCGTCTACTTCGATTCGGGTGATGGCGCCGTCGGCGTCGCGAACTTCGGTCACCGCGCCGTTCGCGCCGTGACTGAATTGGGTTCGTGCGCCTGCCAGGTCGGTGACCGCGACGAGGTTGCCCGACTTGCCCCACTCCCGCTGAAGAGTGGTGCCGTCGGGGTGGGTGATGGTGGATGGACGGTTGGTGTAGGCGTAGTCGATGGTGATGTCGGTGCCGTCAGGGCGGGTGATCTTGGCGACATTGCCGTCTGCGGTGTATTCGTAGCGGGTGATGGCGCCGTCGGGTTCGGTGACCGACAGCGGTTTGCGGTGGAAGTTGTAGTCGATGTGGCGGTGGCCGCCGTCGGAAATGACGACATCGCGTAGACGAAGGTCGGTGTCGAAGCCGTAGCCGGTCGCACCGCCGCGAGAGTCGGTAACGCGGGTGAGTTTGCCTGTGCCGTTGCCGAATTCGAGGTACTCGAATTCGGAGTCCATCACACCGCCTCGACCGCGCTGGGAGACGACACGACCGGATTCGTCATAGGTGTTGGCGATCCAGCTGTCGTTTGAGTCGGTCCAAGACAGCATCCGGTGCTGATCGTCATATGCGAAGTGGGTGATGCCACCGACACCGTTGACGACAGTGGTCAGCTCTCCGTGTTCGTAGCCGAATTCGCGTATCTGGGTACCTGTTTCGACGCCGTCGACCTCGCCGACGACCGACATTGCCGTCACTCGACCAGCGGCTGAGTCCAGGACGACTCGGTAGCCACCGGAGTGGGTGACCTCGGTCGGATCGCCGTTGCTGTTGTAGTGGAATCTGATTCTATTGTTGTGACGGTCGGTGATGGCCGAGATCGCGAAGTTTCCCAGCAGGGTGTCGAGACCGTTGAGCGAGGGTTCCGGGGCGAAATGCCACACCAATTCCCGGTCAGGGTCCCATAGGCGGTAGCCGCCGGTGTCGGTGCGGGTCAGTTTCCAGCGTTGGCCGCCGGTGGTCGGTTCCACGCCGACGCCGACGTCGGCGTGTGGGTAGGGAAGTAGCATGCCATCTTCGAATACGACAGTGACGCAGTCGTCTTCTATGACCACGCGCATGTCGAGGGTGGCCGACCAGGACGGGCCGAACCACCGGCCGTATCGGTAGTTGGAGCGGTGTGCTCGTTTCAGCGCAAGGCGCAGGATGCCGGGTAGGTCGACGTCGGTGAGGGGGAGCAGGAATTCCCCAGTGGCGACATTGACCGGGTCGCGGCACTCGGTGCTCTGGTCGGGTGTGGAGTCGGTTTCGGGTGGGTTGCGTTGTCCGGCCTCGCCGACGCCGGGCTCACCGGTTCCCCCGGCGTCGGTGGTGGCGCGGAGTTCGGGCTTGGTGTTGTCGGGTTGATCGGGCGTGGTTCCGTTTTCCGGTGTGAGGCCGCCTGGCTGAGTGCCGTCGTTGCGGCCTCCGGGGGTGGTGCCGTCTTCGTCAGGACGGGCAGCCGGGCCGCCGGTGTCGCCGGAGTTCGGTGAGTCGTCGCCCTCTGGATGTGGGGTCGGAGTCCCGGAATCATTGCTCGGGGAGTGACCGTCGGGTGAAGTCGCCGCTGGATTCGGGCTGTTCCCGTCGGTTTCGGTGGGTCGATCTGCTGGGTTGTCGGGGTTCGCGGCTGGGTTGTTGGCGGGCGGCTGCGAATCCGGATCGGGCGTA
The DNA here is from genome assembly GCF_053608525.1 of Nocardia sp. NPDC055029. Taxonomy (NCBI): domain Bacteria; kingdom Bacillati; phylum Actinomycetota; class Actinomycetes; order Mycobacteriales; family Nocardiaceae; genus Nocardia; species Nocardia sp. NPDC055029. The sequence goes on along the minus strand of NZ_JBSGVQ010000029.1, from coordinate 82,105 downwards.
GCGGCGTGGGGCGGTGATGGGTCGCTGGTATTGGGGGCGGCCTCGTCCGTCGCACCGGTGAGGGGCGAGCTAGGCGAGTCGGGGGTTGTCGCGGGCGGAGCGTCACCTGTCATCGCGGCAGGGCTGGGGTCCGGGCTCTCCGGGGTTGCCGCCGCCGGGTGCTCCGGGTCCGCGGCGGCGGGATTGGTTCCCGGACTTTCCGGGGTGGTGGCTGGCCGTTCCGGTGTGGCGGCGGGTGAATCACCGCCATGGCCAGCGGGATTCGTTGCTGGGGCCGATGGGTTGTCCGGTGTCGCGGCCGCGGGCTGGGTCTTGGGTGGCTCGGAGGCATTGCGACTGGCAGCACCAGCGTCGTCGACGACGTTACGACCCGCATTACCGAGCCGAGCGGCGTCGGAGGCCTTGTCGACGACAGTGGCTCCCGCCTTGGCGGCACCACCCGCGCCACCGGTCGCCACGGTGAGTAGCGCGTCGCCGGTGAGCGCGCCCAATGCTTCGGACGGGTTCGTTTTGAACCCCGCCAGCATCGCCGCCCCGGTCGCTTTCGGGTCGGCCGCAGCCAACACCATGCCGGTGCCCAGGTCCGACATACTCGACATGTACTCGGCCGGGTGGGTGATGTTGTAGGCGTCGATCGGAGAGATCGAGCGCACGAACTGCACCATTCCGGTCAGCGAGGTCAACAACCCGGTGCTGAAGTTCAGCTTCGCCTGGTCGATCGCCGCGGACAGGTCTTCGAAATTGCTGCCCCACCGCGACAGAAACGGGGGTTCCGTCGGTGCGGTCGCGGTCGCCGCGCTGATCGCGGCCACCGCGGCATCGGCGGCATTGTCGCGCTGCGTACGGGCACCGGTCAGGATCGCTTTCGCGGCGTTGCGGAGGTCGGTCCAGGTGTCGGTGAGGTTGCGGCCCTTGCGCTGATCGTCGGTCAGCGCGTTCCATTCGTTCTTGCGGTCGCGTTCCTCGCGGTCGGCGGCTTCCCATTTCGCGATCGCGTCGGCGGCCTTGGCCTGGGCGGCTGTGACCTCGTGTGACCAGGCGTCCAGGGCGGTTTTGGCCTTGCCCATCGCATCCGCGCCGTCCCACCACAGTTTCGGCTGCTTGGCGAACTCCTCGTCGAACGCTGTCGCGGCGTCGCCGGTCCAGTCGGTGGTGTCGATCTTGCGTAGCGCGTCACCGGTTTGTTCGATCGCGGTGCCGATCTTGCCCAGATGCCCGGTGACCTCGTTGATCTTGCCGACATCGCCGCGGATCAGTTCTTTGGGATCGCTGGTCTGGCCGAGTTCCTTCTCCGGTACCGCGCCGCCGGTGGCGTCGACGACCTTGTCGCCGAGATCGTCGAGCCATTCCGACAAGCCGTCGGCGCCAACAGCTTTGGCGACCTTCGACTCGGCATCGAGGACGGTGTTGTAGGCCTGTCCGACCTTTTCGGTCGCCGACTCGACACCGTCTTCGATCGCGTCACCGACACTGTTGAGGAAATCCCCGATGCCCATCTACTGCGTTCCCCCGCCAGGTTGCTGTGATTGCTTGATCTCGGCGACATGGGCGGCCACGCCGGTGTCGAGGCTGTAGGCCTTGTCCGGATTCTCGAGTAGGTACTGACCCGCCGATCCCAGCGTCGACAGGTTGTCACCCATATGCGAGAACGCGTCGCCGAACGAGGACGCGCTGTAGTTGGGCTGCGCGGCGAGGTTCCAGGTGTTGTTGGACAGCACCTGGCCCCAGTCCATCTTCTCGATGTCTTCCTTGCTCGCGTGCGGGTTGCCTGCGAGGTGGGTGAACATCTGTTTGAACGAGTTCGAGATCTGCTCGTCCATGATGTAGTAGCGGCCTGCCGAGAGGTCCAGGATCTCGGCGATCTCGTTGCCCGACTGCACCAGCGCCCGCACGCCCCACGACCACCGCTCGGCGAACTCTTCGAACGTCGACTGGACGTTCGCCTTGCCCGCCTCCATCGCCGACATCGTCAACTGCGCGAAGCCGCGCCCGACCGCGCCGGTTTCCCCGATACCCAGCTCGGACAGTTCACTGATGATCCCGGTGATGCCGGTCGCGGCTTGAGTCAGCAACGCGGGATCGACATTGATATCCGACATCGGTCAGCCCCGGACTTCGCCGGCGGAATCGTCGGGCACGTCCGGTGGGAAAGTCATCGGGCGGGCGCCGAGCATGTCGACCGCCACGCCTGTCGGATCTGTCTGCGCTGCAGCGAACTCGCGGAGACGACGGCCCAAGAAGGTGTGGAAGCGGTACTCCTGGTCGGCGACAACGCCCCGTGTGGTCATGAACCGCGCGTACTCGGCGACGCCGGTGAACGCACATAGCCAGGCGATACCGCCGGACTCCAACGTGAAGACCCGGTCTTCCGGACCGGTCAACGGCACCAGCAGTGCCGAGGACTCGAACGCCGCCGTCAGCTCGCTCGGCGCTCCGAACCCCGCGTAGAACGCTGCAATCTCCGACCGCAATCGCCCGGAGTCCACATCGATGACACCCACGTCTTACCCCCCGTCCCCTCGGACCCTGCCAGCCACCGTAGTGAACCGTGCGGGGGCCGATCAAGGAGCGGACCGCGCACACAGGGTGCGTGGTCCGTCACATCACGGCAGTGGCGGGTTGGCGCTGTCGTCGCCGTCGAAGTCGACGGAGGAGTATTCGCGGAGTTTGGTGAGGCGGTGGTAGGCGTCGATCATGCGGACGGTGCCGGACTTGGAGCGCATGACGATCGACTGGGTGGAGGCGCCGCCGCCGAAGTAGCGGACGCCGCGCAGCAGGTCGCCGTCGGTGACGCCGGTGGCGCAGAAGAAGACGTTCTCGCCCGCGACCAGGTCGGTGGTGGACAGGACGCGGTCCAGGTCGTGGCCCGCGTCGATGGCCTTCTGGCGCTCTTCGTCGTCCTTGGGGGCGAGCATGCCCTGCAGTTCGCCGCCGAGGCAGCGCAGTGCGGCGGCGGCGATGATGCCCTCGGGGGTGCCACCGATGCCGACGAGGATGTCGACGCCGGACTCGGGGCGCGCGGCGGCGATGGCGCCCGCGACGTCACCGTCGGAGATCAGGCGGATGCGGGCGCCCGCGTCGCGGGTCTGCTGGATGATCTCGGCGTGGCGGGGGCGGTCAAGGATGCAGACGGTGAGGTCGGAGACCGAGGACTTCTTGGCCTTGGCGACGCGGCGGATGTTCTCGCCGATCGGGGCGGTGATGTCGATCGAGCCGGCGGCGTCGGGGCCGACGGCGATCTTGTGCATGTAGAACACGGCCGACGGGTCGAACATGGCGCCACGTTCGGCGACCGCGAGCACCGCGATGGCACCGGGTGAGCCTTTCGACATCAGCGTGGTTCCGTCGATCGGGTCGACGGCGAAGTCGACCTCGGGGCCGGTGCCGTCGCCGACCGCTTCGCCGTTGTACAGCATCGGCGCTTCGTCCTTCTCGCCTTCACCGATGACGACGACGCCGCGCATAGAGACGGAGCTGACCAGCTGGCGCATGGCGTCGACGGCCGCGCCGTCGCCGCCTTCCTTGTCTCCGCGGCCGACCCAGCGGCCCGCTGCCATCGCGCCTGCCTCGGTGACGCGGACCAACTCGAGTGCGAGGTTGCGGTCGGGTGCCTCGCGGCGGCTGGGGGCGGGCGATGATGCCGTCATTGCGGAGTGCCTCCTTGGCGTTGGTGTACGGGGGCAATTGTCGCATTCAGATCTGGCACGGTCGTGCACCACCTCCTCGGATGCCCCCTGACAGGCCTGGTCGGCGTCGAGTGGATACTGGTAGCCGTGGCCCAGCAGAAGCACCGGATCTTCAACGACTATCGCGACCTGTTCTGGTCGCTGATCCCGTTGGTGCTGATCGCGATCGTGCTGGCGGGCGCCGCGAGCCAGTGCACGGTGGCCACGAACGGCCCGACGCAAGGTCAGGTGCCGCATTTCGACGCCGACTCGGCGCTGCGCTCCGACGCCAAGTCGCTGCCGTTCCCGATCCGCAACCCGGAGCTCCCGCAGGACTGGGTATCGAACTCGGGCAGCCGCGAAACCATCGTCACCGCAGGTGGCGGCCCCGTGAGCACCGTCGGCTATCTGACCCCGCAGGGCACCTACATGCGGCTCTCGCAGAGCTCGGCTTCCGAGGAAGCGCTGGCCAGGCACGTGCTCGGCTCGCGCTACGCCACCGGGACGCAGGACGTGGACGGGCAGAAATGGGTCGTCTACGCCGAGCCGACCGAGGAGTCGGCCTGGATCGCCGACCTGGGCGGTGTGCGGGTGCTGATCACCGGCGCCGGCAACGAGGCCGCGTTCACCACGCTGGCGCGGGCGGTCACCACCGCGCAGCCGCTGTCGAAGTGAGCGATTGACCTACTCGCCTGTGTCGTCGGCGTGCGACGCGATGGCGTCCTCCACGCGCTTGCGCGCACCGGCCAGGTGCTGCTCGCAGCGGGTCGCCAGTGCCTCGCCGCGCTCCCAGAGGGCGAGCGAGTCGTCGAGATCGAGGCCGCCCTGCTCGAGCATCTTGACCACATTGACCAGTTCGTCGCGGGCGCGTTCGTAGCCGAAGGCGGCGATCTCGGCGAGGGTGTCGGCGGGCTCGGTTCCGGCGTCGGGCACGATCATTTCCCCTTGTCGTCGGTGGCGGGTGTCAGGCGCTGGGTGCCGAGCGCGGCGGCGGTGACGGCGCCGTCGGCGACGCGGATGCGGAGCTGGCTGCCCGCTGGGGCGTCGGAGATCGCGCGGACCACGTGACGTTCCGGTCCGGCGACACGCTGCACGACAGCGTAGCCACGGGCCAGCGTCGCGGCGGGACCGACAGCGGTGAGTTTTTCGCGCAGGTGCATGGCCGCGGTGGACTCGGTGCGCAGCGTCTGCTCGACCGTGCGGCGGGCCGCCAGACGCAGCCGCTCCACCTCATCGTGGCGGTGCCGCAGTTCGCGCAGCGGATCGGCGAGGACGGGGCGCGAGCGCAACTGGGCGATGATGTGGGTTTCGCGCTGCACCCAGCCGCGCAACGCGGCGGCCGAGCGGGCCCGCATCTCGCGCACACCGGCGAGTTCGGCGGCGGCGTCGGGGACGATGCGTTTGGCGGCGTCGGTGGGTGTCGCGGCGCGCACGTCGGCGACGAGATCGCTCAGCGGCGCGTCGGGTTCGTGGCCGATCGCGCTGACGATCGGGGTGGTCGCGGCGGCGATGGCCCGGCACAGCGCCTCGTCGGAGAACGGCAGCAGGTCTTCGGTACTGCCGCCGCCGCGGGCGAGCACGATCACGTCGACGGCGGGGTCGCGATCCAGCGCGGCCAGCGCGTCCAGCATCTGCGGCACGGCCGTCGGTCCCTGTACCGCGGTGTTCTTCACGACGAAACGGACTGCGGGCCAACGGTTCTGGGCTACGGTCAACACATCGCGTTCGGCGGCGCTTGCCCGTCCGGTGATCAGCCCGACCGTGCCGGGCAAGAACGGCAGCGGCCGCTTGAGCCGCGGATCGAACAACCCTTCCGCCGCAAGCAGCGACTTCAACCGCTCGATCCGCGCGAGGAGTTCCCCGATGCCGACGGGCCGGATCTCGGTGACCCGCAGCGACAACGTGCCGCGCCCGGTGAAGAACTGCAGCTTGCCGTAGACGACGACCCGGCTGCCCTCGGTCAACGGAACGGGACTGCGCCGCAACAACTCCGGATCACACGTCACCGACAGCGACATATCCGCCGAGGTATCGCGCAGCACCAGGAAAGCGGTGCGCGTGCCGGGCCGCAGATTGATCTGGGTGACCTGCCCCTCCACCCACACACTGCCGAGCCGGTCGATCCACTGCGCGACCTTCACCGCGACCGAACGCACCGGCCACGGCTGCTCCGCCGAACTGCCCGGTGCGCCTGCCTGCGCGGGAGTGCCGGAGCCGTCCTCAGTCATACGTCAGGTATACGCGGCGCTACCGACACAAACAAAAGCGGCCGCAACCGGCGCCGGTGGCGCGGATTGCGGCCGCATCGAAGTCGGAGGGAGAGCCCTACTGCGCCTGCACCGTCGCGATGCGGTTGGTCAGCATGGTGACGAAGGGAGCGCGGGCGCGGGTCTGCTGCTCGAAGGCCAGCAGCTGCGCCAGCTCCTCGACGGTCAGCATGCGCAGCCGGGCGCGCAGCTGGGCCAGCGTCATCGCCGGGTAGTCGTAGCGGACGGCGACCTCGGGGGCAGCCACCTCGTCGGCCTCCGGCTCGGCGGCAGGCTCCTCGGCGGGCTCGACGGTTTCGGTCTCGAGCAGCAGCAGCGACGCGGGCGCGGCCTTGCCGTTGGCCTGCTCGGCCGGGAGATCCTCGGTGTACAGATCGAAGCGGCTGGCGTGCCCGTTGGTGGCGACCGCGGGCTCGGGCGCGATGTCCTCGTCGAAGGTGGCCCACTCCGGCTGCTCCTGCGGAGTCGAACCTAGCCGTTCGAACACGAGGTCACCCTTGAGCGCGAGGCTGGTGACGAACTGCTGCACATGCATCGTCGTCTGCAGCACGCGACTCAGCGCGGTGATCGGGAAATTGACCGCGGCGACGGGTAACCGCCGGGTCTCTTCTAAGGCGTACACGGCGGCACCGGCGGCGACCCTGGCCACGAACGGAGGACGGAACATGGTCCCAGCCTGCCGCAAACCGCCTGTGATGCAAAGGTCCAGGCTGCCCGGATGTGACTTTCGCCCCCCGATCCGCCCTGATCCCGCCCGCGCGACGCACGTAAGCTGTGGATCATGACCTCGGCAATTCCCTTGAACGTCGGTATCACGCGCTCCGCGGGCGCGTCCGCTGCCGGTGGCAAGCGCGTGCTGCTGGCCGAGCCGCGCGGCTACTGCGCAGGCGTCGACCGCGCCGTCGAGACCGTGGAGAAGGCGCTCGAGAAGCACGGCGCCCCGATCTACGTCCGCAAGGAGATCGTGCACAACCGGCACGTGGTGGAGACGCTACGTGAGCGCGGCGTCATCTTCGTCGACGAGACCGACGAGGTGCCGGAGGGCGCGCTGGTCGTGTTCTCCGCCCACGGTGTCGCGCCGATCGTGCACGAGACCGCCGCCGCACGGAACCTGCGCACCATCGACGCGACCTGCCCGCTGGTCACCAAGGTGCACCAGGAAGCCAAGCGCTTCGCCCGCGACGACTACGACATCCTGCTGATCGGCCACGAAGGCCACGAGGAAGTCGAGGGCACCGCCGGTGAGGCGCCCGAGCACGTGCAGCTGGTCGACGGCCCCGACTCGGTGGACAAGGTCTCCGTGCGCGATCCGTCGAAGGTGATCTGGCTGTCGCAGACCACGCTGTCGGTCGACGAGACCATGGAGACGGTCCAGCGGCTGCGGGAACGGTTCCCCACGCTGCAGGATCCGCCGAGCGACGACATCTGCTACGCCACCTCCAACCGCCAGACCGCGGTCAAGGCGATGGCTCCCGAATGCGATCTGGTGATCGTGGTCGGCTCGCGCAACTCCTCCAACTCGGTGCGGCTGGTCGAGGTCGCCCTCGGCGCGGGCGCACGTGCCGCGTACCTGGTCGACTACGCCCGCGAAGTCGACCTCGCCTGGCTCGACGGCGTACAGACGATCGGCATCACCTCGGGTGCGTCGGTGCCGGAGATCCTGGTGACCGGTGTGCTCGACCTGCTCGCCGAGCACGGCTTCGGCGAGGTGCAGCCGGTGACGACGGCCAACGAGACGCTGGTGTTCTCGCTGCCGCGTGAGCTGCGCGCCGCGCGTCGCGATGCGGCGCCGCAGGACTGACTGAAGCCCATAAAGAAGGAATCCCCGTCGCGTGATCGCGGCGGGGATTCTTTGTTTTCCTACACGTTGTCGGGTCGGCGCCGTTCGGTGCGGCCGGTGTCGGCGCGGTCGCGGTAGCGCACAGTCGGCTGCGGGTGCGGCTGTGGGTCGGCCCGTCGGCGCGGCGTGCGCGCCGGCTCGGCCTCGCGCGGTGCTGCGCCGCCACGGCCCGATCGCGGTGTCCTGGCCGCGGCGGGAGCGCGCTTGGGGTCGGTCGCGCGTGGGGCGCGGCGGGCCGGGCTGGCCATGTCGACTTCGGTGGCCGGGTCGTCCAGGACGGCGGTGGCGCGGCGGGTGCGCCTGCGGGTCGCGTCGTCGAGGGTTTCCGGCCTGCGTCGCTTGGCCGGGTTGGGTTCGGTCTTGCGTTCGGTCCGGCGTTCGGTGGCGGGCCGCGCGGTGGCGGGGGCGCGCTTGGCGATCGCGATCCGGGCGCCGCCGATCGCCAGCACCAGCACGGTGGCCAGCATCATCGTCGGGAAGCGCTCCACCAGCGGGATGATCAGGTTCATCAGCACGTCTTTGATGGAGGTGGTGGCGCGCCCACCCAGCATCTGGCAGGCCAGCGGCACCGCGACGAACAGCAGCAGCGGCGGCATCACCATGGTGGAGAACAGGCCACGGAACCGCACGGCGCAGACGGCGAGCACACAGCCGAGCACATACAGCGCCGAGAACGTGCCGGTCGGGTAGGTCTCGCCCCCGAGCGCGTCGATCAGGAACCCGAACATCGTCATGCCCGCGGCAAGCAGAATCGCGGCCCAGGCGGGGATGCCGGGCACCGAGGGCATGATCGAACGTTGCGGCGCGGGCACCCGGGGTCGCGCACGTTGGGAAGCAGCCACCCTATGACACTAACCGCACAACGCGCCGTCAGGCGCCGCGGCACGGGGATCTCAGCGGCGATCCTCGGCGTCGGCGAAGACGACGACCCGCGGTCTGGTCTCGGTCGGCCGGATTGCCGGGAGCTCCTGATCGGCGATCCCGAGATCGTGCATCCGGCGCGCCGTGACCATCACCCGTGACTCCACGGAGCCGACGGTCGCGTTGAAAGCCGCTACTGCCTTACCGAGATTCACGCCCAGATTGTCCAGATGTTCGGCCACCTTGCCGACCCGCGTGTAGAGCTCCTTGCCCAATTGCTGCACCGTTGCCATATCGCGCGACAGCGCTTCCTGCCGCCAGCTGAACGCGACGGTGCGCAGGAGCGCGATCAGCGTAGTGGGGGTTGCCAGGATCACGTTCCGGCCGAACGCGTACTCCAGGAGTCCGGCATCGGTGGTGAGGGCGGCGTCGAGGAACGGGTCGCCGGGCACGAACAGGACGACGAATTCGGGCGCCGGATCGAAGGCCGTCCAGTACGCCTTGTCGGCCAGCTGGTCGACGTGGGCGCGCAGATGCTTGGCGTGGCGGGCCAGCAGCTGGTCGCGCGCGGTGGGGTCGTCGGTGGTCGCGGCGTCGAGGTAGGCCGTGAACGGCACCTTCGCGTCGACGACGATGTGCCTGCCGCCGGCCAGCCGCACCACCAGGTCGGGCCGCACCCCGGCGCGATCGTCGCCGCCTGCGCGGTGGACCTGGGTGTCGAAATCACAGTGCCTTGTCATGCCGGCCAGCTCGACGACCCGTTCCAGCTGGATCTCGCCCCAGCGACCGCGGACCTGCGGCGCGCGCAGCGCCGCGACCAGCTGACCGGTCTGATCGGAGAGCCGATGCGAGGTGCGCTGCATTCCGGCGACCTGCTCCCGCAATCCCGAGTACGCGTCGATCCGGTGATGCTCGACCTGGCGGATCTGCTGCTCCAACGCGCCGACGGCATCGCGCAGCGGATCGACCATCGCCCCGATCGCGGCCGAATGCCTGCGCGCCGCATCCTCGTTCGCCGCGTGCAGCGATTGCTGCAGCAACCGCTGATTGTCCCCAGCGGCGGCGAGTCTGGCCTCCGCAGCGGCGGCGCGTTGCCCGCCCCGGGCGGAATGCCCCAACCAGCCGAGACCGAACCCGGCAGCGAATACCAAGACGAGCGCGACGAGCATCGAGGCGGTCATAGCGGCGATAGTGCCCGAGCCCACCGACAAACTCGCAATCACCGAGCAACCCGGCGTGGTGACTCGCCGGTCGCCACGCCGATGAATTACACGTGTGTAGTGCGTCGATTGAATTCTGTCGGGGGTGTGGCCTAAGTTTCGCGGCATGCGGATCCTGCACACCTCCGATTGGCACATCGGGCGCACCTTCCACGGTGTCGACCTGCTGGCCGACCAGGCACGGGTGCTGGCATCGATCGCGGAACTGGTCGCGGCCGAGTCCGTCGACGTGGTCGTGGTGCCGGGCGACGTCTACGACCGGTCCATTCCGAATGCCGACGCCATCGCGGTCTGCAACCGCGGCTTCGAGGCGATCAGGGCAGCGGGCGCGCTGATCGTGGCGACCTCGGGCAACCACGATTCGCCCGCCCGGCTCGGTGCGGGCGCCAGCTTCGCGGCGGCGGGCGGGCTGCATCTGTGCACCCGGGTGTCCGACGCCGATCGGCCGGTGCTGATCGCCGACGCGCACGGCGAGGTGGCCTTCTACGGCATCCCGTATCTGGAGCCGGAGATCACCCGCGCCGAACTGGGTGTGCCGCAGGCGCGGTCGCACGCGGAGATCCTCGATGCGGCGATGGGGCGCATTCGCGCCGATCTGGACGGCAGGCCGGGCACGCGCTCGGTGGTGCTCGCGCACGCGTTCGTCGTCGGCGGGGAGGCGACGGGTTCGGAGCGGTCGATCTCGGTGGGCGGGGTCGAGACGGTGTCGATGTCGGCGTTCGACGGGATCGACTATGTGGCGCTGGGCCACCTGCACTCGCCGCAGGCCCTCTCGGAATCGGTGCGCTACAGCGGTTCTCCGCTGCCGTACTCGTTCGCCGAGAATTCCCACCGCAAGGCGGTCTGGATCGTCGACCTCGACGCCGGCGGTCTGGCCGCGGCGCACCGCCACGAGCTACCGCTGGTGCGCGGGCTCAGCAGGCTCACCGGCACGCTCGACGACCTGCTCACCGATGCCGGATTCGCCGATGCTGAACAGCATTACGTCTCGGCCACCCTCGTCGACAGCGCCAGGCCGGTCGATCCGATGCGTAAGCTGCGCGAGCGGTTCCCGCACGCCGTGCACGTGGAATGGGCTCGCCCCGAGGGCAATCCGGAGTTGCATTACCGCGAGCGGGTGCACGGCCGCCGCGATGTCGAGGTGGCGGCGAGTTTCCTGACCGACGTGCGTGGGGAACCGAGCAAGGGCGAGATGGTGTGGGTGGAGCGGGCCTTGGCTGCGGCAGTGCGTGAAACCGATTCGGGGCGTGTGGAATCGGAACGGGACATCGATGGCGCGGATGCCATGGACGTGTCCGCGTGAGCCTTCCGCGCGGTGGAGCTGACCGTCGGCATGTCGATGCCGTGCCCGGCGCGGTAGCCGGTGGTGTGGCATGAGACTGCATCGACTCGAGATGGTCGCCTTCGGTCCGTTCGCCGACAGCACCGTCGTCGACTTCGACGCGCTCGGCGCCGACGGACTGTTCCTGCTGCACGGGCACACCGGTGCGGGCAAGACCACCGTGCTCGACGCGATCGCGTTCGCGCTGTACGGCAGTGTCCCCGGCGCGCGGGGCGAGGGCAAGCGGCTGCACTCCGACCACGCCGACGCGCGGACGCCGCCACAGGTCACGCTCGAAGCGACACTCGGTGGCAGGCGCCTGCGGCTCGCCCGCAGCCCTGCCTTCGAACGGCCGAGCAGCCGAGACAGCACCAAGTTCACGGAGATCAAAGCCAAGGGCACCCTCGAATGGCTCGACGGCTCGGGCGAGAACCTGTCCAGGCTCACCGATATCGGCGACGAGGTGCTGCGCCTGCTCGGCATGAGCGCCGACCAGTTCTTCCAGGTCGTGCTCCTGCCCCAGGGTGACTTCGCCCGATTCCTGCGCGCCGAGAACGAAGATCGCGAGAAGCTGCTCGAAAAGCTCTTCGACACCCAGCGATTCGGCACCGCCGAACAGTGGCTCGCTGATCGTCGTCGCGCGTCCGCGGCCGATCTCGACACCCGCAAGCAGGGCATCGACCGGCTCATCACGAAGGTCGGTATGGCCGCGGGCTACAGCGGTTCGGAGTCGGTCGGCGTCCTCGACGCGGTCAGCTGGTCGCAAGATCTGCTGGCGGTGGCCCGCACCGCGCTGGCCGAGGCCAACACGAATGCCGAACTGCGGCACAAGGAATCGGCCGAAGCGCGCACTGAGGCCGAGGAGCAGCGGCGTATCGCCGGGCTGCACGCCCGGATGGCGGCTGCCCGCGCGGAACTGGCGACCTACACGGCGGATGCGCCGCGCCGTGCCGAGCTGGAACGCGAACTCGAACAAGCCCGCCGGGCCGAGCCGGTCGTTCACGCCATCGACGAGGCGCGATCGGCGGTCCGCGCACTGCGTCGTGCCGAGTCGTCGACCCGAACTGTCGCCGGTGAGTTGGCCATCCAGCTAGGTGCCGAGGCGGCTGCCGACATCGCGGGGATCGACCTGCTGACGGTTGTTCTCGACGAGCAGACCGATGCCGCTGTGAGCCTTGATGTCTCGGCTTACGCGTCGGACGGACGGCCCGCGCAATCAGGTCCTGGCGCCAGGCAGCCCAGCCGATCAGTCGCCCCGGGCGGCTCAACCGACGCGGACGATGCGCAGTCTGCACGCCGATCGGCGCCGGGTGCCGGGAAGTTTGCAACTTCATCCGAGGCGGAGGTCATACAGCACTCTCGGCCGGGAGCCGGGTGGTCTGTCGACCCCCTCCGTGTGCGGGATGTCGAGGGTGACCTCGATGGCGCGGCCAGCCAGTGGAATGGCCTGCTCGGTGTGCTCGGTGAGGTGCGGGCCGATGCGGATACCGCGCATCAGCTCACCGCCGACCTCGCCGCGCACGAGTCCGAAGCGGCTCGCCTGACCGAGCGGGCGACCGCGCTGGCTCAGCGCCGCGTCGAGTTGCCCGGCGTCCTCGCCGGGGCGGGGGAGCAGTTGCGGGAGGCGACCGATGCGGCCGCCGCACTGCCCGGACTGCGCACCGAACTCGGCAAATGGCAGGAGTCGGCGGCCGCCGCCGTCGAATTGGCCAAGCAGCGACCGGCTTTGGATCGCGCGCAGGTCGAGTTCGACACCGCCCGGCGAAACCATCTCGATGCCAGGGAACGCGTACTCGATCTGCGCTCGCGTCGCCTGGCAGGCATGGCCGCCGAACTCGCGGGCGCGCTCGCCGTCGGCGCACCGTGCGCGGTGTGCGGGTCCGCCGAGCACCCTGAGCCAGCGCGGCCCACCGATGACGCGGTGTCCAAGGACGCCGAGGACGCCGCCACCGCCGCCGAGCAGGCGGCCGAAGCGGCCCGCGACCGGATCGCCGAGCGCATCGGCGTCATCGAACGCGAGATCGAGGCACTGATCGCCCACGGCGGCGACGCCGACCCGGTCACCCTGGCCGACGGCGTCCGCGCCGCCACCCACCGCTTCGACGACGCGGCCGACACCGCCGATCGCGTCGCCGCCCTCACCACCCGCCTCGACACCCTGCGCGCCGAGGAAACCGCCCTGCACGAGCAGTCCCGCGACCTCGACGCCCGCCTCGGCACGGTCACCGCCACGATTGCCGCCACCCGCACCCGCCTCGACGAGCTCACCCTCCGCCTGCGCACCGCCGCGGGCGCCGACGACTCCGTCGAGGCCCGCACCACCCGCCTCGAAGCCCTCATCACCGCCACCACCGCCCTGCGCACGGCCCGCCTCGAGGAATCCACCGCCCGCGACGCCGTCCGGCAGATCGCCACCCGCGTGGAAAACCTGGCTCGCGCAGCCGGTTTCGTGCCCAAAGGTTACGACGAGGCCGGCCTCTCGAATACCCACGCCGCGCCCCCGGACGCGACAGCGGATGCCCCCGTGGCCGACGACGGCACCGGAACAACGGCCGCTTCGGCGAAGGATGGAGGTGCCAGTTCGGGGGATGGATCGGCGGCCGACGCCGGGACGGTGGCTGCTTCCGTGGCCGGCGGTCGTGCAGGGTCGGCGCCTGATTCGGCGGCTGGGCCAGGGGGAGCAGGTGCTTCGGCGGCCGAAAGGAGTCCAGGGGCGGCGGATGCGTCCGAGGCAGGTGGAGATGCCGGGGCAGGGAGTAGTTCGGCGGTCGATGGTGGCGCAAGGACACCGGACGCTTCGGGAGCCGACGGCGGTCTCGGAGTGCAAGCCGCTTCCGCCGGCGGCGATTCGGGCGGCCGAGCGGATTCGCGTCCAGGACGCGGTGCACGTCCGGTTCGCATCGAGCCCGACATGCCCACTCTGTTCGACCTTTTCGACGAGGACCTGGCCGACGACGAACCGGAGCCGGAGACCGAACCCGCCCCACCGCGCGACGACGTCGCCCTCCTCACGGCCTACGCCCAGGTCGTCACCGCCGTCGCCCGTACCGCGCAGCAACAGTCGGCCATCGAGGCCGAACTCACCGCCGCCGATCGGGCCAGAGCCCATGCCGACGCGGTGCTGGCCGAACCGCAGATCCAGGCGGTCGCCGAACAGGTCCCCGGCGACCTGACCGCGCTGGAACAGCGCTTCGCCGAAGCTCAGCGCGCGCTGACCGCAGCGGTCGCCACGCAGTCGGCGGCGGCGGAGCGGGTCGCGCAGCTGGAACAGCTCGGTACCCAGCTGTGGGGTGAGGTCGAGCGGATCGCGCCGAGGCAGCGGGAATTCGACGAACTGGCCACGCTGGCCGAGGTGGTCGCGGGGCGTGGCGAGAACAATCGCCGGATGTCGTTGCGCTCCTACGTGCTCGCCGCTCGCCTCGAGGAAGTCGCGGTGGCGGGATCACTGCGACTGCGCCGGATGTCCGGCGGCCGCTACGAATTCGTCCACTCCGACAAGGCGGGACCGCGCGGTAAACGCGGTGGCCTCGGCCTCGATGTGCGCGACGACTACACCGGCGCCATCCGCTCCGCGAATACCCTCTCCGGCGGCGAAACCTTCATGGCCTCACTGGCTCTCGCCCTTGGCTTGGCCGATGTGGTCGCCGCCGAATCGGGTGGTCTCGTCCTGGACACGCTCTTCATCGACGAGGGATTCGGCAGCCTGGACGCCGACACCCTCGACGCGGTGATGGGCGTGCTCGACGAACTACGCGCGGGCGGTCGCGTCGTCGGCGTCGTCAGCCACGTCGACGAGATGCGGCAGCGGATTCCCAGCAGGCTCCACGTCGTCCGTGGCCGCTCCGGTTCCCGGCTCGAGGCCACCGTCGCCTGAGCCGGTGTCCCGCAGCATCGCGACGGCGAGCACCGAGCCCGCCGCCGCCAGTCCGGCGGCGGCGAGGAACGCCATGGCCAGCCCCGTTCGATAGGCGATGTCGGGTGCGGCCGCCGACGATTCGGTCACCTTCTGGGCCAGCAGCAACAGCGCCGTGACACCGATCCCGGACCCGATCCGGCCCGCCGTGTTCACGATCCCGGCCGCGGTGCCCGCCACCGTCGGCCCGACCGCGGTGACGGCGGGCTGGGTGACCCCGACGAACGCCGCGGGCAGTCCGATGCCGAGCAGAATCGCCCCCGGCAGCACATCGACGACGTAGCCCGCGTGCTCGGGCATTCGGGCGAACAACAGCATGGCCAGTGCCTGCAGCCCGAGGCCCGCCGCGAGCACCCATCGCGCGCCGAATCGGTCGAGCATCGCGGGCAGGACCGTGCGCGACACGATGATGTTGACCACCGCGACCGGCAGCACCGCGAGCCCGGACAGGGTGGGGCTGTAGTGCTGCGTGTGCTGCAGGTAGAGCGCGAGCAGCGCGAACACCGGCACATGCGCTGCCCCGACCAGGAAGTTGACGACCGCGGACCCGCTCACCTGCCGCACACCGAACATCGACACCGGCATCAACGGATGCGGGCTCCGCAGCTGGATCAGCACGAAAACCACCAGCAGCGCGACGCCCGCGCCGAGCAAGGCGATCGGACGTACACCCTGATCGGGAGCGCCCAGTGCGCCGATCCCGTAGCCGATCAGCAGCAACGACACGGTGCCGGTGACCGCGCCGGGCAGATCGAGCTGCCGTAGGGCGGCTGCCGCCCGCTGAGTGTCCTTGGGCAGCAACCGGATTCCGGCGAGCGCGAGCACCCCGACGGGCACATTGATCAGGAAGATCGACGGCCAGCCGAAGACATCGGTGAGTGGTCCGCCGAGCGCGGTACCGAGGGCCGCGCCCGCCGCGCCCATGGCACTCCACATGCCGAACGCCCGGTTGCGGGCGGCCGGTGTGGTGAAAACGGTGGTGAGCAGCGCGAGCTGGGCAGGAATGAGCAGCGCGGCGCCGACCCCCTGCGCGGCGCGGGCGGCGATGAGCACCGCGGCCGACGGCGCCAGCCCGGCCAGCCCCGAGGCCAGCGTGAACAAGCAGAGCCCGAGCGTGAACATGCGCCGCGCGCCGAGCAGGTCGGTGGTGCGGCCGCCGAGCAGCAGGCAGCCGCCGAAGGCGAGCAGATAGGCGTTGGTCACCCAGCCCAGCCCGGACTCGGTCAGGCCGAGCTCGGCGCCGATGGTCGGTAGCGCCACATTGAGCACCGTCGTGTCGAGGAAGACGACGAGTTCGACGGTGGTGATGAGCAGCAGGATCAACCGCTCGCGCGGTGACAGAAGGAGACCTGACATGACCGAACCTCTCGCTAGAGCAATGCTCTAGCGAGAATGTCACTGGAGTGAAGCTCTAGTCAAGTACGATCGAGGGCATGACGGAACGCACCGCCGGAGTCCGCGCGGCCAAGACCATCGCCAATCGCGCCCGGATGCTCGCCGCGGCCAAGGAGTTGTTCATCGACCGTGGGTACGCGGCCACCACGATGAAAGCCATCGCCGAGCGGGCGGGGATGGCGGTGCAGACGCTGTACTTCACCTTCGCCACCAAGCGCGCGATCCTGCTCGAGTTGCTCGACACGGAGATCGCGGGCGACGCCGAACCGATCGCGACGATGGACCGCCCGTGGTTCGCCGAGGCGGTCGCCGCGCCGCCCGCCGAGCAGATCCGGCTGCAAGTGGCCGCGGCGGCGCGGATCCACGCCAGGGTCGCGGCCATGCTCGAGGTGGTGCGCTCCGCCGCCGCCACCGATCCGGAACTGGCCGAGATCTGGCAGACCAATCTCGCCCAGCGGCTGACCGTACAGCAGCGGCTCGTGACGGAGCTGGCGGCGAAAATAAGCCTGCGAGAAGGTGTTTCGGTGGATCGCGGGGCCGATATCGCACTCGCGCTCACCGCGCCGGAGACCTACCGGCTACTGGTCGGAGAGCGGGGATGGTCGGCCGAGGAGTGGCAGGAATGGGTCACCGGCGCACTGACCGATCAGCTCATCGGCAGATAGCGGCCGAGGTTACGCGGCGACAGGTTGTGGTTGCGGCTTCGGGGCGAAACCGGGCAACCATCCATCGACGTACGGAATCATCACCTGGATCAGCGGCCCGATGCCGAAGGCGTAGACCAGGGTGCCGATTCCCACGCTGCCGCCGAGCAGCCAGCCGGTGATCAGCACCGTGGCCTCGATGCCGGTGCGGACGGACCAGACCGGCCAGCCGGTGCGGGCGACCAGTCCAGTCATCAGTCCATCGCGGGGTCCTGGACCCATGCCCGCACCGATGTAGAGCACGGTCGCGGCGGCATTCACGATCACCGCGACGACCATCGCCAGCACCCGGACCCACAGGGCCTCGGCCGCCGGGATCAGCCACAGGCCCGCGTCGACCGCGATCGCGATCACGACCACATTGCTGACCGTGCCGAGCCCCGGCTTCTGCCGCAACGGAATCCACGCGAGCAGCACCGCGAGGCCGGTCACCGCGGTCACCGCGCCGAAACTCAGTGGCACGTGCGCGGCGACACCCTGATGGAAGACGTCCCACGGATCGAGCCCGAGCCCGGCCCGGATCATCACCGCCATCGACGTCCCGTACAACCACAGACCGGTGTAGAGCGCGATCAGGCGACGAGTGAGCATGCGTATCAGCATCCGGTCCCACTGGACCTCATGAAAGAGCCACTCGCGGGATACTGGCCTGATCTATGCCGACGTCGGTCGCGGACCCTCAGCCCTCGTGCGCGAGCAGCCACCGCTTCGCATCGAGCCCCCACCGGAACCCGCCCAGCTGACCACCGATCCGCAACACCCGATGGCACGGCACGAACAGCGCCGCCGCATTACGCGCACACGCGTTCGCGGCAGCCCGGGTCGCGGCGGGCCGACCGGACAGCCCGGCGAACTCGGTATACGTGACCGGCTCACCCGCGGGCACCTTGCGCAGGATTTCCCAAGCGTGGGTGAGGAATTCACCCGAGTGCTGACGCACCGGGATCGGGTCGATCGCCGTCAGATCGCCTGCGTGATAGTCGATCACCGCCTGGGTGACCTCACCGAGGGAATCCCGCAGGCGCAGTTCGGTGGGGCGCAACGAGGAGTGAACGACGCGAGTCAGCTCGGTCGGATCGCCGGTCCAGCCCGAGGCGAGCACCGCGCCGTCGGTATCGACGATGGCCGTGAACGGCCCGATCGGCGTCGGCACCGTGGCGACGTCGGCGAGGCGAGTGATGGTGGCAGTCATGATGTTTCGCTTCCAGTCGAAGGTTTTACCCGTGGACGAGCACGGCGCCGCGATGCGCGAGCGCCCGCTTCCACAGGTGCATGGACAGGTAGGAACGCCACGGCGTCCACCTGGTGGTGTTGTCGAGTTCGATGCCGGTCAGCGTCGCGCCCTGGCGGACCACCAGGTCGGTGCCGAGCAGGATGTCTGGATCGGCGAGCAGTCGCATGGTCACGTAGTCGGCGGTCCACGGCCCGACACCGTCGAGCGCGAGCAGATCGCGGCGCAGGTCGGCCGCGGTACGGCCGGTGTGCAGGGCCAGTTCTCCGTCGGCGATCGCCCGCGCTGCCGCGACGACGGCGGCGATCCGACGAGCCGGTCCGGTGAGCACCTCGGCGCCGCGCTCCGCGATCACCGACGGCGTCGGAAACAGCCGGGGCACCGCCCCGTCGATCCGCTCGCCGAGCGCCGCCACCAACCTTGCCGTGTGCGTGGCCGCCGCCTGCACCGAGATCTGCTGACCGATCATGGTGCGCAGCAACAACTCCGGACCGTCGAGGCAGCCGGGAACGCGGATGCCCGGCGTGAACCCGGCGCCGTGCCGGTCGGGTCCGCCGAGGGTGTCCGGACTACCGTCGCCGCTGATCCCCAGCGCGTCATCGATCCCCTGCGGATCGGCATCCAGGTCCAGCAGATGCCGTACCCGCGCCACCGTCGGCGCGAGGTCACGCATGTCGCGCAGCGCCAGCTCGGCCCGCACATGTCCCGGCTGGAACGACAGCCGGATCGTCGCGTGCCCGTGCGGTGTGCGCAGACTGCGCGTGTAGACGCCGTCTTCCCACACCTCCATGCCGGGCACGGTGTGCGCCGAGAGGAACCAGACCAGCCAGCCGGTATCGAGCGGTTCCCGATAAGGCAGCCGCAAGGTCAGCAGACCGGGCGTGGCCGGGGCGACGACATCCGAGCGCGGGGAACGGCGCGATTCGGTCCGCATGGTCGTCGGGCTCACCGCGAAGACCTCGCGCACGGTGTCGTTGAACTGGCGGATGCTCGCGAACCCGGCCGCGAAGGCGATGTCGGACATCGGCATCTCGGTGGTCTGGATGAGCAGCCGCGCGGTGTGCGCGCGATGCGCCCTGGCCAGCGCGAGCGGACCCGCGCCGAGCTCGGTGGTGAGCACCCGGGTGAGCTGACGCTGCGAGTAACCCAACGTCGCGGCCAGCGCCGGAACACCACCCCGCTCGATCACGCCGTCCCCGATCAACCGCATGGCCCGCGCGGCCAGATCGGCCCGCACATTCCACAGCGGTGACCCGGGCGCGGCGTCGGGCAGACACCGGCGGCAGGCGCGATAGCCGGCCTGCTGCGCCGCCGCCGCGGTCGGTAAGAACGAGACGTTGGCGCGCTTGGGCGTGATCGCCGGGCACGAGGGCCTGCAGTAGATGCCGGTCGTGCGCACCGCCGTGAAGAACTGCCCGTCGAAGCGGGAGTCCCGGGTCGACACCGCTCGGTAGCAGCGCTCGAAGTCCATCGCCGTGATCGTCACGGGTTCCACAATGCCCGCATCCACAGCGGGGTGCTAGCGGGAATCGGCCACTTATCCCCCGGGGCTCCGCTACGGATTTTCGCCGCTGATGAGGTCGCCCGGTCTGCATTGCGGCTCCCGGCGCGGCGCCGCGAGCGTGGGCACGCGAACCGCCCGGCGCCGACTCTCAGCAGCAGCGGGTGGTCGGATTCCGCTCGGCTTCGGCGTAGCGGTCCCGCCAGTACTGGCGCTCGCTCGGCACCGGACATCCAGGGTGCGTGCGCCGCAGGTGATCGACGTAGCGCTGATAGTCCTGACCACCGTTGATCGCGCTGTACCACCGGGCGACCCCACGCACGCCGCCCCACAGCCGGGCCAGCAGCGCGCGGGCATCGGGGCGGGACGCACGGGCGCGGACGGCCGATCCGATGAACCGGCCGTCCACATCCCGTGACGCACTCACGACACGTGCGCCGATCCGGGCGCGGTCACCTTGCCCTCGGCGATCAGCACGTCCCACTCCTTCTGCACGTCCTTCTCCGCGGCGGTCGCGAGGAAACCGCTGGGCGCGAAGATCTTCGACGGCTGCTCCTCGGATTCGGTGCTCGACACCGTGCCCGAGCGGATCGCCCGCGCGCAGACGATCGCGCCGACCGCGGCGACGATCAGCACCAGCACCGCGAACACGATCGAGAGCGTGCCCTGGATGAAGGTGTTGCGGATCGCGATGTCGACCTGTTCGGGTGTCTTCGCGGTCAGACAGCCCTTGCCCGCTTCCTTGGCGGCCTGGCACAGGCTGTGCTGCTTCCAGTATCCGAGCTTGGGATCTTCGGAGAAGATCTTCTGCCACGACGCGGTCATCGTGACGAGCAGATCCCAGGCCAGTGGGACGCCGGGAATCCAGGCCCACTTCCATTGGCCGCGTTTGACGATGATCGTCAGCACGATCGTCAGCGCGATCGCGGCGAGCAGCTGGTTGGCGATGCCGAACAGCGGGAAGAGCGCGTTGATGCCGCCGAACGGGTCGTTGACGCCCATCAGCAGCACGCCGCCCCAGCCCGCGACGACCAGCAGCGAGCACAGCCACGCGCCGACCCGCCACGACGGATCACGGAATTTCTTGAACCCGCCGCCGAAGTTACCCAGCGCGTCCGAGACCAGGAACCGCGCGACCCGGGTGCCCGCGTCGATCGTGGTGAGGATGAACAGCGCCTCGAACATGATCGCGAAGTGGTACCAGAACGCCTTCATGGACTCGCCGCCGAGGAACTTGTGGAAGACCTCGGAGATGCCGACAGCCAGGGTCGGCGCGCCACCGGTGCGGGAGATGATCGAGCTCTCACCCACGTCGGAGGCCGCGTCGGTGAACAGCTCCGGCGTCGCGGGCGGGTCGGACAGGCCGAGCGTATTGGTATAGGCCGCAGCCTTTTCCGGGGTGCCGCCGGTGAGACCGAGCGGCGCGTTCATACCGAAGTACAGGTGCTGATCGATGATCGAGGCCGTGATGATCGCCATCACCGCGACGAACGACTCCATCAGCATGCCGCCGTAGCCGATCATCCTGGCATTGGATTCCTTGGCCAGCAGCTTCGGCGTCGTCCCCGAGGAGACGAGCGCGTGGAAGCCCGACAGCGCGCCGCAGGCGATGGTGATGAACAGGAACGGGAACAGACTGCCCGCGAAGGCCGGACCCGTTCCGCTGAACGCGAATTCGGAGACCGCGGGCGCCTTCAGCACCGGCATGGTGATCAGGATGCCCGCCGCCAGCAGCACGATGGTGCCGATCTTCATGAACGTCGACAGGTAGTCGCGCGGGGCCAGCAGCAGCCACACCGGCAGCACCGAGGCGAAGAAGCCGTAGGCGATCAGGCACCAGGCGATGGTGGTGCGCGAGAGGGTGAACCAGTCGGCGCCCCACTCGGTTTCCGACACCCAGCCACCACCGACGATCGCCGCGAGCAGCAGCACGATGCCGATCGCGGAGACCTCACCGACCTTGCCAGGGCGCAGGAACCGCAGGTAGACGCCCATGAACAGGGCGATCGGGATGGTCATCGCGATGGAGAACACGCCCCACGGGCTCTCGCCGAGGGCATTGACGACGACCAGCGCGAGCACCGCGAGCAGGATCGTCATGATGGTCAGGATCGCCACGATCGCGGCGACACCGCCGACCGCGCCGAGCTCGTCGCGGGCCATCTGCCCGAGGCTGCGGCCGCGCCTGCGCGTGGATGCCCACAGCACCAGGTAGTCCTGCACCGCGCCGGCGAACACGACGCCGACCACGATCCAGATCGTGCCGGGCAGATAACCCATCTGCGCGGCGAGCACCGGGCCGACCAGCGGCCCGGCGCCGGCGATGGCGGCGAAGTGGTGACCGTAGAGCACCCGCCGGTCCATCGGCATGAAATCTTTGCCGTTGTCGTAGATCTCGGCAGGCGTGGCGACGTCGTCGCGCGGCTTGGTGATCTTCCATTCGATGAACCGCGCGTAGAACCGGTACGCGATGACGTAGGTACAGACCGCCGCGATGACGATCCACACCGCGTTGACCGACTCGCCGCGCACGAACGCGAGGTACGCCCACGCGATGGCGCCGAGTACGGCGATCCCCGCGAACACGGCCTTCTTGGCGGGCGTGATCGGCGTGCGATCGACGACACCGACCGGAGGTAAGTCCGGGTCGGTCCGCAGATATTCGATGGTCGCCATCAGTCAACTCTCCTGGTATAACGCGCAGAGCCTTGGGTGAAACATCGACAACGTAGCCGATCGGCCCAGCGCGCCGGACAGGATCACCCACCGTCGCGCCCAAGATGAAATTTTGTTCAGCTGGTCATTCGCCGCGGTAGGTGCCGAAGCTCCAGAGGTTGCCTTCGGGGTCGGCGGCGCTGAAACCGCGGGAGCCGTAGTCCTCGTCGCGCAGGCCGCGGATGATGCGGGCGCCCGCCGCGACCGCGCGATCGTGCAGGGCATCGGGTTCGTCGGTGACCAGGTAGAGCGAGGCGACGCCGGCCGGGCGGGAGCCGAAGGGGCTGTCGTCGCGGCCGGTGGAGCCGAACATGATGCCCCCGCCCGCGGTCCAGCGCAGTTCGCCGTGTTCGACGACCGACGCGTCGTCGTCTCTGGCGTAGACCGCCCTTACTTCGAAACCGAAGGCGGTGGTGAGGAATTCGATCATGGCGCGAGCGTCGTCGAAGGCGAGGCAGGGCCACACGGTGGTCTGGGTGTTGGTGGAAGTGTCCATGTCTTCAGCCTTCCGCTACGGGGGCGTTCGGGTCTTGGACGGATGGAATCTCCTCGGCCAGCCAGGTCGTCGGGGCGCAGCCGGCGAGCTCGGCGAAGTCGCGGTTCAGGTGGGCCTGGTCGTAGTAGCCGCAGGCGGCGGCGACCTGGGCGATGGAGACATAGGACGGTGTGTTCGCGAGCATCCGTCGCGCCCGTTCGAAGCGGATGATCCGGGCCGCCAGTTTCGGGCTAGCGCCGAACTCGGCGGTGAACTTGCGGGTCAGGTGCTGGCGGCTCCAGCCGATCCGCTCGGCCAGCGGGGTGATCTCGCAGGTGCCGCCGGTGCCGACCAGCGTGCGCCACGCCCAGGTGAGTTCGGGGCCCGCGAGGGCTTCGGAGCGCGCGGCCGCGGTCAGCGCGCGATCGCAGGCGGCGAAGCGGCCTGGCCAATCCGGTTGCGACTGCACGGCATCGGCGAGCTGGTCACCCAATGGCCCACTGGCGTCGGCACATTCGATCGACACGTCCCACAGTTCGCTCGCGGGCATCCCGAACAGGGCCCGGCTGCCCAGCGGAGTCAGCTCGATCGCGACGCCCTCCTGGAAACCGGTGTGCGCGATCATCGCCGGGCTCGCCTGCAAGCCGCTCAGCACGCAGCGGTAGTTGCCGGGGGCCTGGTGCGGGTCGGTCTGCTCGACGACGTCGATGGTGGGGCCGATGGCGACGATGAAGGTCATGTGCCGCGAGGGCAGGCCCCGGTGCAGGCCGGGTTCGAATCCCACGAGCCGGTAGCCGATATAGCGGTCGATGAACGCCGCGAGAATCGGTGCGGGGGCCGCGGTCACCACCTCCGTGGTCGCCTCCATACGGCAACGCTACGCCGGGAGTCGGGGCTGCGGCCATGGCTGCTGCGAGGATCGCGCAGGCACGGGCTCCGTCAGGGCCGGTTCGAATTCCGCCGCAGTGCTCCGAGTATTCACTGAACGCTCAGATGGTGCCTACGCCCTAGTAGTGGGTGCCGTAGGCCGCGCAGATGACACGGTGGCGGATGCGCCCGGCGCAACCGCAGCGGTGTGGCGTGACGCACGCGTCCGCTGCGCCGTCGCGGGGTAATCCTTTTGTGAAGGTGCTCTCCGTGCCCCGTGCACGGCGGTGAGATTTAGCACTCACAGGTCCGTGAGCTGTGGTTACGCGCACTCGGCCGGTTACCGTTGCGCCTTCGCTCAATCTCAGGAGGTGTCATGCGGCGAGTTCGGTACGAGCGCAGCGGTGGTCCGGAGGTGCTGGAGGTCGTCGCGGCCGAGGTGCCGGTGGCTGGTCCCGGTGAACTGCTGGTCAAGGTCGAGGCCATCGGGGTCACCCTGTCGGCGATCCGGCGGATGAGCGGTCCGCAGCAGTTGCGGGCCGAGGTGGCCGGTGAGGTCGTCGCGGTCGGTGACGGGGTCGACGGATACGCCCCGGGCTACCGTGTCGTCGGCCTGTGCGCCGCCGCCTACGCCGAATACGTCGTGCTGCCCGCCGATCAGGCGTCCGCGATTCCCGACGGCGCCTCCGCGGTCGACGCGGTCGCGTTGATGCGCAGCGGTCTGGTCGCGCTCGGCGCGCTCGACACCGCCGCGCCGCGCGAGGGCGAGACCGCCCTGATCACCGCCGCCGCCGGTGGCGTCGGCCACCTGGCCGTGCAGCTGGCCCGCGTCCGCGGTGCGGGCTGGGTCGTCGCCGCGGTGTCCGACGAGGCCAAGGCCGATTTCGTGCGCGGACTCGGCGCCGACGAGGTCGTCACCTACGACCAGTTGCAGGCTGCCAAGCAGGCCGACTTCGCCCTGGACGGCGTCGGCGGCACCGGCCTGGGCGCCGCGCTCGGTGCGCTCGCCGAGGGTGGACGGGTCGTCACCTACGGCACCGGCGGCGGACTCATCGACACCGAGGACCTGCTGGCGGGCGGCAAGACGCTGTCCGGTTTCCGCATCGGCCGCCTCGCCCAGCGCGACCCCGCCCGCTACGAGGACCTGCGCCAGGAGGTGTGGCAGTTCTACGCCTCCGGCCTGCTGCACCCCGTCGTGCACGCCGAGTTCGCCCTCGACGACGCCGCGGCCGCGCACGCGATCATCGAGCAGCGCGCCAACCTGGGCAAGGTCGTCCTGGTTCCGTGATCACCGTCGGCCCGCCCCGCCTGTGCGGGGCGGGTTCCGGTGGTTCGGCGACAGGCCGCACCGCGTAGACTCTGCTCCTCGTGAGCCTCACCCTCGGAATCGTCGGCCTGCCCAACGTCGGAAAGTCGACGCTGTTCAACGCGCTGACCAAGAACGACGTGCTGGCCGCGAACTACCCGTTCGCGACCATCGAGCCCAACGTCGGCGTGGTCCCGCTGCCGGATCCGCGCCTGGACAAGCTGGCCGAGATCTTCGGTTCCGAGAAGATCGTGCCCGCCGTCGTGTCGTTCGTCGACATCGCCGGCATCGTGAAGGGCGCCTCCGAGGGCGCTGGCCTCGGCAACAAGTTCCTGGCCAACATCCGTGAGGCCGACGCCATCTGCCAGGTGGTGCGCGTGTTCGCCGACGACGACGTGGTGCACGTCGACGGCCGCGTCGACGCCGCCGCCGACATCGAGGTCATCGAGACCGAGCTGATCCTCGCCGACCTGCAGACCCTCGAGAAGGCCATCCCGCGCCTCGAGAAGGAAGCCAAGGTCAAGAAGGACCGCAAGCCCCTGCTCGACGCCGCCAAGACCGCCCAGGAATTCCTCGACGCGGGCACCACCCTGTTCGCCGCGGGCAAGAAGATCGACGCCGACCTGCTGCGCGAACTCTCGCTGCTCACCATCAAGCCGTTCCTCTACGTCTTCAACGCCGACGAATCCGTCCTCACCGACGAGGCCAAGGTCGCCGAGCTCAAGGCCTCCGTAGCCCCCGCCGACGCCGTCTTCCTCGACGCCAAGGTCGAAGCCGAACTCCTGGAACTCGACGACGAATCCGCCCTCGAACTCCTCGAGTCCATCGGCCAGACCGAACCCGGCCTGCACGCCCTGGCCCGCGCCGGCTTCCACACCCTCGGCCTGCAGACCTACCTCACCGCAGGCCCCAAGGAAGCCCGAGCCTGGACCATCCACCAGGGCGACACCGCCCCCAAAGCGGCCGGTGTCATCCACACCGATTTCGAACGCGGCTTCATCAAGGCCGAACTCGTCGCCTACAACGACCTGGTCGACGCGGGTTCCATGGCGGCGGCCAAGGCCGCGGGCAAGGTCCGCATGGAAGGCAAGGACTACGTCATGGCGGACGGCGACGTCGTGGAGTTCCGCTTCAACGTGTAATTCGTCGCGCCGGGAATTGAAGGAGCCCCAGGCGCATGAATTGCTTCAGAGGCGGCACTGGGGCGTTCCCGGTCAGGATAGCATCTGTGGGTGCCAGGGGACTATTTCGCGACCGATGTGTGGGGCCTGCTGTCCGAGCACAGGCTCGACCCCTTTCTCAAGGTTGCAGACGGCGACCGCGAAGCTGCTCTGGACCTCTACGCATGGTCGAGTCGAACAGCTGCGGTCTCGTTCGAGGTGGTCGGGCACCTCGAAGTGCTGTTGCGTAACGCACTGGACCGGGAGCTCCGAACTCACTTCGATGAGATTTCGACCGGAATTCCGTGGTTTCTGATGCCGGTTCCCGACGGCGCCGATCTGTCGGTCGCCGTGGAGACAGTGCGGACGCGACTGCGGCCGATGAATCGTGAGTCGCGACATCAAATCGTCGCCGGTCTCAGTTTTGGATTCTGGTCAGGTTTGCTTGGTCGCAAATACGAGCAACTCTGGCGTGACTGCCTCCACCGTGCCTTCCCGAACTCATCGGGCCAACGCAGGCAACTCGCGGCAGCAGTCGAGGGCGTGCGCAAGTTCAGAAACCGGCTGGCGCATCATGACAGCCTGTTGAACGTCGATGTTCCGTTCGAGATCCGCCGAGTCCTCGAGGTTGCCGGGTACATCGACCTGTCGGCCGCGAAGTGGCTACAGCAGGTGAGCACGGCAATGGACCAGTACGCGCAGCGCCCGATCGCAGTCGCCGACACTGCCGTGGTGGCTGCGAAGGACGCTTGGCCGCTGTACCAGCGAAGCTACGCGTATGTCTGCCAGCCGGGCCGCTTCTTTCGGCCGGTGGACCGTCTCGCTTTCTACGTCGACTCTCGCATCCAGGTCGACATCCCGCGCATTCAGCATCGGCGTGACAATGTCGATTGGTCCGAGGGCTCCGCAGATCGATTGCGCGCCTCGGCAGACCCGATCGACCGCAAGGTTGCTCGGGTAATCGACGAATCACGGTCGGAGGGGTGGACCGACGGAACCTACCAGGTTTTTCTGCTGACGCGCCCTGGCGATCCAGTGCATCGACAACTGGTCAGCCCGTTGCCGCACCACGGCATCGGTCGTGGCTCTGCCTTCACACAGCGCCAGCGCTATGTATCGCTGCACGCGCTCGAGACCTCGACCTCGACAACTGACCTTTGAGCTGCTGGTCGAACTCCTCGAGTTGATCGGCCAGACCGAACCCGGCCTGCACGCCCTGGCCCGCGCCGGCTTCCACACCCTCGGCCTGCAGACCTACCTCACCGCAGGCCCCAAGGAAGCCCGAGCCTGGACCATCCACCAGGGCGACACCGCCCCCAAGGCCGCAGGCGTCATCCACACGGACTTCGAACGCGGGCTTCATCAAGGCCGAACTCGTCGCTTACGACGATCTGTTCGAGGCCGGTTCGATGGCGGCCGCTAAGGTCGCGGGCAAGGTTCGTATGGAGGGCAAGGATTACGTCATGGCCGACGGCGCCGTCGTGGAGTTCCGTTTTCAAACAACGTCAGGTGGTAAGGCAGCCGCGAAGTAGGCCGGACCTCCGTACAAACATGCAGGTAGACGACTTCTTCATCGAGGCGTGGGACAGCCATGACCCGTGGGGTGCTGGCTCGCCGAAGCTCTCCTTGCGGGCGGACCTCCTGAACAGCCTTCGCAGTGGACCGCTACCAGACGAAGATGATCTCGCCACCGCGATATCCCTTGCGCGCCTGGTGCACGGTGAGTTGGAAGCGTACGGCACAGATGGCGCGGAGCGGCTGAGCAACGACGAGATTTCGGTCGCACAGCGAAGTCTCCGCGCGACATTGGAGCGGCACGGGATTCGGCTGTCGTTGCCGTGGAGGGACTACAGCACGTTTCGTAGTTACTGGCTTCGGCATGGGGCTTCGGGCTCGTGGCAGGCCCGAAGAGACATCGTCAACACGTTCTTCGATCCCGTCTTCGAGCAGCTGTACCAACTTGAGGAAGCGGCCTTCTCGGCCGATACGGCGGTAGCGGTGTCGCCGCACGCGGGCACTGGTTGGCACGCAGTCGATACGGAAATTGCTGAGCTGCGGAAACGGTTCCGGTCAGCCATCACGCCGCAAGATTTCCGCGATGTAGGGAACAGGTGTGTAGCGGTGCTGGAGGCGTTGAGTCGAACGGTCTACGACCCGGCGAAGCACTTGCGCGAGGGCGAGACCGAGCCACCGGTGGACAAGACCAAGCAGCGACTCGGCCGCTACGTTGAGGACTCGCTTGCGGGCAAGGACAACGAGGAAGTCCGTGGTGTCGCGAACAAGGTGTCCGAGCTGGCTCACAAGGTGAAGCACCGGCCGTTGCCCAGCCGCCGAGACGCCGGGATCGTGGCCGACGCCGTGATCCTGCTCGCGAACATCCTTCGGCGGGTCGATCAGGATCAGTGATCGCGGGAGACCGTGGCGGCACAGCTCATGGGATGAGCTGGCCGGTGGTCTTGCTTGTGCGGCAACGTCCGATGCTGTCACCGGGCGATGGTCAAATGGGATGAGGAGGCCTCATGCTCATTAAGTGCGCTGATTGCGACACGATGTTCGACCCTCGACCCACAGGGCGCGGGCCGAGCCGTCAGCGGTGTGCGGAACACGTCAAGCGCCGTAAGGCTGAGTTGATCCGCGCGCGTGACGCGCTCAACCGGGCCAAGAAGTATGGGGTTGAGGCGGAACTCGTTATCGCGCGAGAGGTGTTCGGGCGAGATGGCTGGGTGTGTCACCTGTGCGGCGAGCTGATACCGGAGCCCTTGCGAACAACCCGACTTCTTGGCGGCAAACATGACCCGCTGTCCCCGGCCGTCGACCATGTGATCCCTCTGTCCAGAGGTGGCCCCCACACGATGGAAAATTGTTGTGCTGCTCATTGGACGTGCAATGCGCGCAAATCCGACATCGAGCGAGCCGAGATCAGGGCGGAACTGCCTGCTGACCGACCTGCGCTCCGAGGTCCGGCGGGGGGTCGTGAATGCAAGCTCGATGGGTGCCAGCGCCCAGTCGCTGGGCGCGCACTGTGCCAGTCGCACCTCCGGCGCTGGAAGAAATATGGTGACCCGAACAAGGTCAAATGCGCTTGCGGGTGCGGTGAAGTGCTAACCGTCGCGGCCAGCGTCACTGTCGCTGTCGTATATCTCGACGGTCACGGCGTCGCGACCGGAGCTGCGGTTTCTCCGGCGGTGAAGTTGAGGAGGGGGCTTGTCGCTCAGCCGGTTTCGGAGCGCGGCAAGACCTTGTATGGGCTCACGGGCGACTGCCAAGTGTGGACCGGCTCCAAGAATGAGGTTGGGTACGGGCGCATGTATGTGCGTGTGCCAGGTCAGAAACGTAAGGGGCGCGTTATCCAGGTTCACCGCCTCGCGTACGAGCTCGCGAACGGTGAGGGTTCAGCGCTCAATCTCACGATTGACCACTTATGCGGTGTCCCGTTGTGCTGCAATCCTCGGCATCTTGAGGCGGTGACAATTGG
Organism: Nocardia sp. NPDC055029; assembly: GCF_053608525.1. Classification (NCBI taxonomy): domain Bacteria; kingdom Bacillati; phylum Actinomycetota; class Actinomycetes; order Mycobacteriales; family Nocardiaceae; genus Nocardia; species Nocardia sp. NPDC055029. The sequence continues at coordinate 52,189 of NZ_JBSGVQ010000029.1, read as the reverse complement.
TGAGAACCTGAGGCGCGCCGCAATGGTGATTCTCGCTTGCCCACAGGGGCACCCCTACGACGACGAGAACACGGACTACAGCCCGGACGGTCATAGGCGGTGCCGCCAGTGCAATACGGACCGATACCACTTCGAAAAGCACGGGCACGAATTTCTTGCTGACCCTGAGAATGCGAGCGAGCTGCGCCGACGGTGCCTCATCTGTTGGGAACGTGAGGAATCGACACCGCAGTACTGCCCGCAGGGACATGAATATACGCCCGAGAACAAGCGAATTGGCAGTGGCGGAAAGCGATACTGCCAGCAATGTGCGTGGGATAGAACGCATATCCCGGACTACGGGCACTCATTCGTTCCTGACCCGGACGGACCGGTCAAGAAACGGTGTTGCCTCACCTGTCGTAAGCTGAACCCACCCCCAACGCATTGCGTCAACGGTCACAAATTCACCAAGGCGACAACGGAATATACTGCAAAGGGGTGGCGCAGGTGTGTGCTGTGCCGCCTCAATGCTGATCATGTTCCGAAGCATGGGCACGAGTATGTGACTGATACGAGCAACCCGACGACGGTGCGTCGTTGCCGCGTATGTTTTCTGGCCAAACACGCAGTGTCTCGGTTTTGTCCGTACGGCCATGAGTTCACGCCGGAGAACACGAGGCTGAAGAATGGGTGGCGCAACTGCCGGACCTGCGAACGCAACAGAGGGCACCGCAAGCTTTTCGATCACGATTTCTTACTCGATCCACGCAGCGGAAAGCAGACGCGTTGTCAGACCTGTGCGCAAGCCCGCGCGGCAAGCTAGAGATTTCCCCTCGGCGGGATCTTCCGTCGCTCCAGTGCTCCCCGGATGAGCGCTCGGGTGGCGTCGTTGTAGGCGGCTTGGTCGGCCAGCAGGGTGACGTCTTCTCGTGCAAGGCGATCTCGGATGGACGGGTGATGGTCAACTCAGCGCTGACGGTTTCGGTGAGCACTTGGGTGCGGTCGTATGCTCTCGCGGCCCCGAGGCGCAACCGGGACAGGTTTCCCACCTTCGCCTTGGTGTACTCCTCGTGCAGCAGCTCGACGGGCATCTCTATGTCGAACAGGACGACCTCGGTGCCTTTCGGCACCGACACCGGGGGGCCCGGCCGAACACATCGGCCCTGGTGAGAATCGCGCGAACGATGTCGATCACGGCCGTGGTCTTGCCTGCCTTGCGCTCGGCGAACAGCCCGACGTGCAAGTCCTGCCGCCACAGCCCCTCGGTGATCCACGGATCACTCGGCGGAGCGTAGGTCTCCAGGTTGATTGACTCGGGCAGTTCGAGCCTTGTGGGGTTCCGCAGCGGAGTACCAGCAGCGCCGTCGAAGAACAAAGTCCTTGGAACGCGCCGACGCCTGCACTACGGTGCCAGACGTGGGCGACCTACAGACGCCACAATCTGGCCTTGTGCAGGGCACAAAATCGGGCGAGCGCCCCTGGTGTCAGGGGCGACGGAACCTGGGTCTGTGGACTGGGGCGATGCGGCGCATAGCGTGATCTTGGCAGCTTTTCGGGGTAGTTGAGCAGTTCGAAAAACTAGAGCAGAAGGAATTTTTGATGAAACGATCACTCGCCGCGGTCACTCTGGCCGGCGCGCTCATGCTGGCCCCGGTGGCCACCGCGAATGCACAGCCCTCTGCCCCGGCCCCCGCAAAGGCTGCGGCCACCCCCGCCGCAGCCGAACCGGTTGCCCTGCCGCCCGACTTCAACCCCTTCCATGTCCTTCTGGAACTGCTTCATACCGGATCGTCCAGCCTCAGCGGCGGATCGAAGGTGTCCTGAGGCTCTGGGCGAAGAAGGGCCATCCGCGCACAACGGCCGCCGCACCGATCTGGTGCTGCGGCCGTTTCGCGTTCAGCCGCAGCCGTTTGGGGTTTGACGATCAACGTTGAAGCGGCACGATCCGTGGGGCGAAATCTGACCTATCGCTTGCGGTTTCCGGAGCAAGTTGTAGTCGAGGTCCGCTTCAACGTGTCAACGCGGACGGTCGATGCTGATGCCGAGGCGGTAGCGGAATGCCATATGTCTTCAACGACTTGCTGTCTCGGCTCGTCGGATGTCGGCTGTATTCGGTCCAGTTCGTCATCGATTATGTCCAGCTCCGGTTCGATTCGGACGAGACCGACGACCAGCCGCTGCTGAACTGCGACGTCTGGCCTGTCGTCCTCGCGCCGGGGAGGACGCTGAGCAACGGCATGGACGGGTACTCCGACGCACTCAGGCAGCTGATCTGCCAGCGGGTGGTCGATACATTCGAACAATCGGCGGGTGGCCTCAGGATCGAGTTCGAGTCGCTGGCTTTGGTTTTTCGTCCGGAACCTGGCGAGATCCAGGGGCCGGAGATCGCATCGTTGTTCGGGTTCGTAGATCATCGATGGATGACCTGGCGACCTGGCGAAGAAGCATTCGAGTACCTGTCAGGCGATTCCGAGGGCTGAGGCGGTCAGGCGCCATAGGCGGTCGGCTGCTTGCTGCTGGTCGGCGGGGGGCGTCGATCGGAGTTGCTGGGCGATGCCGTGGCGTAGGCCGCCGATGACGTAGGCGCCTGCGCTGGCGGGGTCGAGGGCGGTGGGGAGCTGGCCGAGGGATTGGCCGTGGCGGATGTTGTCGGCGGCCATGGCGCTCATGGTTTCGATGTGGACGGCTTCGAGTTCGGCGAGGTCGGGGTCGAGGGCGGCGCGGGTCAGCAGGATGGGGGCCAGCGGGTCGGCGAAGTGGTAGGCGACGAAGAGCTGGGTGCGTTCGCGTTCGCGGGTGGCCCAGTCGGCGTCGGCGGGGAGGTGGGCGTCGGCGATGGCGTGGCGGAGGCCGTCGTAGAAGCCGTCGTAGATCGCGGCGAGGAGTCCGCTCTTGGAGCCGAAGTGGTGATAGAGCGCACCCGTGCTCAGCTTGGCCCTGCGGGTGAGCGCGCTCAGTTCCAGTACGCCGTTGCCGCGGACCAGTTCCTCGCGTGCGGCGGTGAGAAGTTGTTGACGTCCGATCGGGGCACGTGCCATATTCGAAACATAACAGAACTCAGTTATGTTCTAGGAGTCGCCGTGAGCAGCGAAGTGTCCTCGTTGACCGATTTGGGTGGCGATCTGGCCGGGACATACCGGCGGACCGTGAGCAGTGGGACGACGATCGATCCGGCTCGCGCCGAAGCGGACCTGGCCGCGGTGCTGCGCGACGGGTACGTCGTCCTGCCGGACCTGCTCACGCCGGACCAGCTGGACGGCATCCGCGAATCCGTGGGCCCGCTGCTGGATCGGCACGGGCGCAATCATTTCGAGGGCCACACCACCCAGCGGGTGTACAGCGTGCTGAACAAGACAGCCGGCTGTGATCGCATCGCCGACCACCCGCGAGTGCTGGCGCTGCTCGATCGGCTGTTCCTGCCGAACTATCTGCTGTCGATGCTGCAGGTGATCAACATCCTGCCCGGTGAGCAGGCGCAGATGCTGCACACCGACGACGGCTTCTATCCGATTCCGCGACCGCGGGCCGCGCTCGGCGCGGCCACGATCTGGGCGATCGACGACTTCACCGCCGACAACGGCGCCACCGACATCATCGCGGGCAGTCATCGGTGGGGCGATCGGCTGCCCGCGGAATCCGATCGCGCGCCCGTGGTGATGTCGGCGGGTTCGTGTGTGTTCTTCCTCGGCACCTTGTGGCACGGCGGTGGCGCCAACCGAAGCGATCGGCCGCGCTTGGCCGTGACCGCGCAATACTGTGAGCCGTGGCTGCGCCCTCAGGAGGCGTTCACGCTCTCGACCACCCGGGACACCGCGCGCCGGGTGTCCGAAGACCTTCGGCGCATGCTCGGCTACAGCATCCACCCGCCCTTCATCGGTCAAGTCGACGGCATGCATCCGAAGCGGCTGCTGGAACCCGGCGCCCAGGCGCTGTAATCCGGTGCGCCGGAGGTGGATCGGCCTAACCCAATTCGAGTTCGATTGCGCCGGTGAGAAGTTGGCGGGCTCGGGGCAGGTCGAGGGAGCCGCTGTGCCAGCGTTCACTGAGGCCTTCGACCAGGGCGGTGAGGCGTTCGGCGGTGTCCGTGGCGTCGACTGTCGCGGCGACGGTGCCGAGGTCTTGGGCTTCGCGAATCAAGGATTCCACGTCGGTGTTCCAGGCTTCGGTGGTGGTGCGCAAGGGTTCGCGGAGGTCGGGGTTGAAGGCGGCGCTGGCGCGCAACTCACCCCAGGCGATGCTGGTTTCGCGGACTTCGGGGGTGTCCTGGAGTTCGCGCAGGAGCATGTGTTCGAGCTGGGTGCGCGGGTCGGTGGTCGGGGTGTCGGTGTAGGACTGGGCGCGGTGGTTGATGTGTTCGAGGGCGGCGTGCAGGATGCCCGCGCGGTCCTTGAAGTGGTAGTAGATGAGGGCCGTCGACACTTCGGCCGCGGTGGCGAGTTTTTCGACACGCAGGCCGCGTACGCCGTCCTGGGCGATGACGCGGACGGCGGCTTCCAGGATCTGGGTACGGCGTTCCGACACGGTTCCTCACAGTAGGGGCCGGGTGCCCGGCGGCGAATGCGCCGGGGTGGCTCAGTCGACGGGTTCCTGCTGGGTGGTGCAGTGGATGCCGCCGCCACCTGCGGCGATGCCGTCGATGTTGATCTGGACCACTTCGCGGCCGGGGAACAGTCGCGTGAGGGTGGCCGCGGTGGCGCTGTCGGCGGCGGGGTCGCCGAACTCGGGGGCGATGACGGCGCCGTTGCAGACGTAGAAGTTGATGTAGCCCGCGGCGAAGTCGTCGTTCTCGAACCGCTCGCGCACGGTCGACGGGCCGGTCAGCACCTCCACCTGGAGGGGGCGGCCGTGGACGTCGGTGGCCGCGCGCAGGATATCGAGGTGACGCCGGGTGACGTCGTAGTCGAAGGAATCCGGGTCGTTGTCGAGTCCGGCGACGACCACGCCGGGGCCGGTGAAGCGGGCGTAGAAGTCGGTGTGGCCGTCGGTGATGTCCTGGCCCGCGATGCCGGGTAGCCAGATCACCTTCTTGATGCCGAGCAGGTAGTCGAGTTCCTCCTCGACGTCGCGCTTCTTCCACCCGGGATTGCGATTGTTGTTGAGCACACAGCTCTCGGTGATGATCGCGGTGCCCTCGCCGTCGACCTCGAGAGCGCCGCCTTCGAGCACCAGGTCGGTGTGCCGGGTTTCGACGCCGGCGCGGGCGGTGACGAACTCCGCGACCCTCGCGTCGGCGCGATGCTCCTGCTTGTCGCCCCAGCCGTTGAAGTTGAAATCGACACCGGCCTTGGTGTTTCCGCTGCGCACGAACACCGGGCCGGTGTCACGCATCCACAGGTCGTCGAGGTCGGTGGGGATCAGTTCCACGTTCGCGGTGCCGATCAGGCGCTGGGCCTGCGCCATCTCCCTGGCGCGGACCAGCATGGTGACCGGTTCGAAGCGGGCGATCGTGGTGGCGATGGTGGCCAGATTGCGCTGCACCTCGGGCACCAGGTCCGCGCCCCAGATCCGTTCGTCGGCCGCGAAGGCCATCCAGGTGCGCTGGTGCGGCTGCCCCTCCTCGGGCATGAGCCAGGTCCTTCCGTCGTCGTCGACCGGTGTGCTGGTGTCGTCACAGCCGGCCCACAGGACACTGCTGAGGGCGGCCATCGTGGTCTGGACGAATGTGCGTCGTCGCATCTGTCTGCTCCTTCCGAGCTATCGACCACGGTAGACCCTGACTGAAAATTTAGTCAAGGTGGCACCTTGGTGGGGATTTCGCACACCTTCGGGGGAGCGGGCTCAGCACTCTGGGCCCTGATGGCGGCGTCCGATCCGGCGCAGAGTTGATCCTGTCACCGCACGCCAACCGGAGGTTCCGATGTCGAACATCAGCACCAACGCCCACTCGGCGCAGCGTTGTGTCTCGGTGTCGACCGGTGACGGGGTGCGACTCGCGGTTCGCGAATACGGGCGGCGCGACGCCGACCTGACGATTGTCCTCGTGCACGGGCACTGCCTGCGCACCGCGTCGTGGGCCGCCGTGCGCGCCGCCCTGCTGCGTGACTACCCCGGCGCGCGAGTCGTCTGCTACGACCATCGCGGCCACGGCGACTCGGCCATGGCGTCCAGGCAGACCTACAACCTCGAACAGCTCGGCCACGACCTGCACGACGTGCTCGACGCCGTCGCGCCCACCGGGCCGGTCGTGCTGGTCGGTCATTCGATGGGCGGCATGACCGTGCTGACCTACGTCAGCCGATACCGGCACGAGGTCGGTACCCGCATCGTCGGTGTCGGACTCGTCGCGACCGCGGCGAGCGGCCTCGCCGACGCCGGTTTCGGACGGCTGCTGCGCAACCCGTCCATCTCCGTCTTCCAGACGGCCGTGCGGCGTGCGCCGCGCCTGATGCAGCACGCGAAGGTGGTGGCCTGCAAGGTTTTCGCCCCCGTCGTGCGCGCCGCCGAGTTCGGTGATCGCAAGGTCAGCCCCCAGGTGCTCGCGCTGGCCGAGGCGATGCACAACGCGACATCGATCGTGACGATGGCGAGCTTCCTGAGCGCTTTCAAGGACTTCGACCGCACCGACGCGCTGGCGCTGCTGTCGACGATCCCCACCTTGGTTCTGTGCGGCTCCGCCGACCTGATGACGCCCCCGTCGCATTCGGTCGCCATGGCCGCCGCGGTCGACTACGCGGACTTCGTGATGATCGGCGGCGCCGGCCACTCGGTGATTCTCGAACGGCCCCGGCTGGTCGCCGAGGCCATCGCCCGGCTGGTCGGCCGGGCGAGCGGCGAGCAGGGCGAGATCGCCGGCCTGGCACTCGCCGCCTGACTAGGCGGTGACGCCAAGTGGTGGCCGATGCAGGACGAGCTTGGTCGTATGGGCGCGGTAGGCGTCGGGGGCGTCGTCCCAGTCGGCCAGCAGGGTCGTGACCGTCTCGGCGGGGAATGCGGTCCCGGCGATGAAGTCGAGCAGGTCCGGTAGATGCGGACGAACATGGGATACACCGATTTTCAGTGTCGCGTCGTTCGCGTACATGTGCATCAGCGGCACCTTGGTGCCCGGCGCGAGGTAGTAGCCGACCGGGGTGCAGATTCCGCCAGGCCGCAGGGCGCGCAGGGCCGCGTCGACACCAGCGGCGGTGGAGGTGCCTTCGACGGCGATGTCGTAGTTCCGTGCCGGCAGGCCGGCGCGGCGGAGTTTGCCCTTGGCGACCGGATGCGCTCGGGCGCCGAGCTTTTCGGCGATCGTGAGTCGTTCTGGCCGGTGGTCTACGTAGTCGACGACCTCGGCGCCGTGCGCGACCGCCAACCCCGCCGCGTAGAGCCCGATGCTCTGCGCCGCACCGCCGAGGACGAGCACGGACCCGCCGGGACGTTCGGTGAGCGGGCCGACGACGCAGCGCCAGGCATCGGTGAGATTGTCACTGGCGGCGGCGATCCGCAGCGGGTCGACCCCGGCGGGCACCCTGACAAGCATGTGGTCGGCGTAGGGGATGCGCAGCAGGTCGGCGACCATGCCGCCCCACGGTCCACTGGCGGGGCCGAACCCGAACGCCGCCAGCGTGCTGGTCCGGGTCGTCGAGCACTTGGCGGTGAGCCCGCGCCCGCATTCGGGGCATTCCCCGCACGAGACCGCCCACGGCACGACCACCACGTCACCGGGGACCAGCCCCGTGACATCGGCACCGACTTCGACGACCTCGGCGATGCATTCGTGGCCGATGCCGAACGGGCCGCGGAACGGGACGTTCCCGCAGATGCTCGCGACCACCGGATCTATGAATCCGGCCCGCAGCCCGGCCTGCATGGCGCGGGACACGTGCCGGTGGATGGGCATGGTGTCGCCGTCGCAGCGTCCGGCGACGAACGGGCGGACGATCGCGTCGCGGGGTTCCGACAGGACCGGGTCGGGTCGTTCGCGCCAGGCCAGGTGGTGGGCGCGGACGAGTTGCAGCTCCCGCGTCACCCGCGTTCTCCGGCCGCGAGCGCCTTCAGTTCGGCGAACCGGATGATGTTGCCCGCGGCGCCCCACGTGCCCTCGGGCTGTTCGTGGATGAGCACCCACACGCGCAGCGCGTCGGCCTCGGTGAGTCCGGCGGCGGCGAGGACGTCGTCGGTCACCTGCTTGACCAGGCCCGCCTTGCGGCGTTCGGACAGCGCTCCTTCGGGCACGGTGGCGTCGACCCGAAAGCGCGGCAGGTCGTCCTCGGCGGTGCCGAACGCGCCCGCGGGCACCTCGTGGATCAGGCACCAGGCCTGGGCGCGGAAGAACGCGGTGTCCGGTGCGCCTTCCCAGGTGAGCAAGGTCGTGGCGAGCGTCTTCTGCAACTGCTGCCGGATATCGCCGGTCAGGACGCCTTCGGGCAGCGTGAGCTGGATCATCGGCATGGGGAACACCTCCGTTATAACGACTGTTATAGATTGGCGACGGTACGCTATGACGGTCGTTATGGTCAAGGAGGTGCTGGATGGCGCAGTCGGATGCGCGCGATCGATTGGTGGCCGGTGCGGCCGACATGCTGCGGCGCCGTGGCCTGAACGCGACCAGCGTGCGGGAGCTGGCCAAGCACTCCGGCGCGCCACTCGGCTCGACCTACCACTACTTTCCCGGCGGCAAGTCGCAGCTGGCCGCCGAGGCCGTTCGCCTCGCGGATGCGCTCACGGTGCGCAAGCTGACCGCCGAGTTGCCCTCAGGTCCGGTCGACGGCCTGCGTGCCTTCGTCGCCATGTGGCGAAAGATCGTGGTGGACAGCGACTTCGAGGCCGGATGTCCGGTGCTGGCGGTGTCGGTGGAGGACCAGCCCGCCGACGACGACGAACCACGGCGCGCGGCCGCCGAGGCCTTCGATCATTGGACCGACCTGCTCGCCGGATCTCTGCGTGAGCACGGCGCGACCGCCGACGCCGCCGACCGGACCGCGACCCTGATCGTGGCCTCGATCGAGGGCACCGTCGCCATGTGCCGGGCCCAGCGCAGCATCCTCCCGCTCGACCGGACCGCCGAGGCGTTGGAGGGCGTCGTCCAGGCTGTCATCGCGCCCGTTGTGGACTGACCGAGCCGGGCTACTGCTCGCGTGCGGCCGCGAGCATCGCGTGCGGGCGGACCTCGCCGACGCGCGGGCGTCGCTGCCGTTCGAGTTCGGTGAAACCGGCCGAGCGCAGTAGTTCGGACATTTCGTCGACCGGCCAGCGATAGGCCGATGTCACTTTGTGCGGGAACATTTCCACGTGCTCGGTGCTGTCGAAGAAGCCGATCACCAGGCGTGCGCCCGGTGCGAGAATCCGGCCGAATTCGGCCAGGATGCCGGGTAATTCGGCGGGTGCGAAATGGATCAGTGAGAACCACGCGAGTACGCCGCCGATTGCTGCGGCAGGGGCGTCGATGGCGCGCAGCGAATCGACGCGGAACGGCACGTCGGGGTATCGGGATCGCGCGTGGGCGACGAACTCGGGAACGAGATCGATGCCGGTGACGGACAGGCCTGCCTGGTGCAGGACCTGGGTGAAATGGCCGGGACCGCAGCCCAGGTCGAGGACCGGACCCTCGGCGTCCGCGAGGTGGCGCAGGACGAAGGCGGTGTCGTCGGGGTCGAGGTCGGCGGGACTGCCGAACAGGTCGATGTACAGCTCGTTGATCGCGCTGTAGGCGGTGCGGACGGTGGCATCGGACACGAGGTCGACGGTAGCGCGCCCATCGTCGGGTCAGACACTGGACAGGGCATGCTCCAACCGATGGATCGTTTGTGCCCGCGGGTCCCGGGTAGTCGAATGGGGAGGAGCCGTACGCACTCCCCAGTCGTAGACGAAGGGATCCGACGATGCCGATCAAGCCTGTTCGCCGCGTTGCTCGCACGCTGCTGGCGACGACATTCGTAGCCGGGGGCGTCACCGCGTTGATGAATCCGAAACCCCGTGCCGCGGCGGCGACCGCACTGGCCGACAAGGGCAGGGCCGACCTGCCCGACTCGCTCGCCGCGCGGGTGCCCGACGATCCGAGCCGCTTCGTGCAGATCAACGCCGCCGCGCAGATCGCGGCCGGGTTGTTGCTGGCCAGCGGGCGGGCGCCACGACCTGCCGCGCTGGTACTGGCGGCGACGGTCGTGCCGGGGACGGTCACCGAGCAGGACTTCTGGGCCGAGTCGGATCCGGACAAGAGGGCGGCCAAGCGGGCGGGATTCCTCAAGGATCTCGGACTGCTCGGCGGTCTGTTGATCACGGCGTCCGACACCGCGGGCAAGCCGTCGCTGGGCTGGCGGGCCAGGAAGGCGCTGGAGCGCCGGGAACCGGAGGGCGCGGCCTTCGTCGACGCGGCCAAGGTCCGTGGCGCGCACCTGGCCGAAGTAGCGGGCGAGCAGGGTTCCCATCTGGCCCACGTGGCCCGCGAGCGTGGCCCGCAGCTCGCCGAGGCGGCGCGGGAACGGGGGGCGCATCTGGCCGAGGTCGCCAAGGAGCGTGGTCCCGAGTTGGCCGAGGTCGCGCGGGAGCACGGTGCGCACTGGGCCGAGGTTGCGAAGGAGCGTGGTCCCGAGTTGGCCGAGGCGGCGCGGGAGCACGGTGCGCACTGGGCCGAGGTCGCGAAGGAGCGTGGTCCCGAGTTGGCCGAGGTCGCGCGGGAACGGGGCGCGCATCTGGCCGAGGTCGCCAAGGAGCGTGGTCCCGAGCTGGCCGAGGCCGCGCGGGAACGGGGTTGGCACCTGCTCGATATCGCCAGGGCGCGCAGCGCGTACGCGGCCGAGATCGCGCGCGAGCGGGCCGAGCGGCTCGAAGCGGCGGCGCGGGAACACCGGCCCGCCGCTCGCTGAGAATTCCACTGCCCCGAGATCCGTGGTCTGTCGAACTCGGCGACCGCGGCGGAGAATAAACACGGGTCGGGCCGTGTCGCCGAAAAATGCCCTCCGAGAACAGCGCAATGGGGTCAATCCCCGCGAATCGGGCTCGGGGGGTAGTTTCGGCATGAATACTGCATATTCGCAGTGCATTTCGGAGAGTGGGATTCATCTGATGTTGTCCGGTCGTGAAACGTCCAAGCCGCATGCCGTTCGAGTCGCCGTGGTCGGCGTCGCGGTGACGATCGGGCTGCTCGGCGCTGCAGCGCCGGCCTCGGCGCTGCCCGGCTCGGGCTCGGGGACCGGGTCCGCCACCGGATCCGCCGATCTGGCAACGGGCTCGGCCTCCGGATCTTCGGCGGCGGGCGCGGCGGGTGCCGCGGGCGCCTACCTGACCTGGCAGTCGGCGCAGTTCATCCAGAAGACGATCCAGCTGCTGCTCGTCGCCCCGCGTAATCAGCTGTAGGACAGCTACTTCCAGGCCCGTTCCCAGCGTTCGGCCGCCCAGTCCCGCACGTCGGGACTGAGCGCGATCGCGGGTAGCAGCAGCGCGAAGCCGATGGCAAGCACGGCCAGCCGCACCCACACGCTGAGTTCGCCGAGGGCGCGGAGCAGCGCGGGCAGCACGCAGATCGCCGCGAGGACGACGAGGACGATCGCCGCGAGATTGCGGCCGGGGCCCGCGATCAGCGCGGCGCAGGTGCCGAAGCACAGGCCGAGGACCAATCCGCCGACGCCGACGAAGTAATTGTCCCAGGCGAGCCAGCTCGGGCGGGTAGACCGTTGAGTGACCACGCGGCGGAGCTTAGCGCGCTCAGCTCTCCGTGCGCGGAGGTCTGGGCCACGGGTTTTCCTCGATCCGCTCGACCGAGCGATTGAACTTCTGCATGAGCCTGCTCAACTCGCTGACATCCGCGGCGTCCCAGTCGGCGACGACGGCGCCGATGCCCGCGGCGCGATGCTTCTGATCCGAAGCCAGCGCGGCCCTGCCCTCGGCCGTGGCGCGCACCTTGCGGGCGACGCCGCCGTCGGGGTCGGGCACCCGTTCCACCAGTTCCTGCTTCAGCATCGCGCCGACCTGGCGGTTGATCGTGGAGATGTCGAGCTGGAACGCCTCCGACAGCTCGCGCAGGCTCAGTGGTTCGCTCAGCTCCAAGCGGGTGAGGATGAGGAACGCGGAGCGGTCGAGCAGGAAGCCGGGTCGGCGGCGCGCCGTGGCGAGGGAGTGGCGCGAAATCAGGTTCAGCTCGAACACCAGGCGGGTGAACGGGGTGTCGTCGACGGGGCCGGAATCGGACATACGCCAACTATGTCGCGTGGATCACCGCGAATCCAAATTGTGTACGATACACATGCTGTGTACGGTGCATATTTGTGTCTGTAACCGCAGCCGACGTCACGCCGGCCACCTCTGAAACCCGCGGCGTCTCGCCTGCCGTGCTCATCGCGGTGCTCAGTACCGTCGGCGTCGTCGTCTCGCTCATGCAGACGCTGGTCATCCCGATCATCCCGTCGCTGCCAGGCCTGCTGAACACCTCGGCGTCCAACGCCTCCTGGGTGGTCACCGCGACGCTGCTGGCCGGCGCGGTCTCCACGCCCATCGCGGGCAAGCTCGGCGACATGTTCGGCAAGCGGCTGGTGCTTGTCGCCAATCTCGGCTTCATGATCGTCGGCTCGGTGATCTGCGCGAGCTTCTCCTCGCTGGTGCCCGAGATCGTCGGCCGCTCGCTGCAGGGCGCCGCGGTGGGCGCGATCCCGCTCGGGATCAGCATCATGCGCGACGAACTGCCCGCCGAGAAGGTCGGTGGCGCGATGGCCGTGATGAGCGCGACCCTCGGCGTCGGCGGCGCGGTCGGCCTGCCGTTCGCGGCCGTGATCGCGCAGAACGCGAACTGGCACATGCTGTTCTGGACCGCCGCGGGGCTCGGCGCGCTGTGCGCGGTGCTGGTGTTCGTCTTCGTGCCGGAATCGCCGGTGCGCACGCCGTCGAAGTTCGACTTCGGTGGTGCTGTCGGGCTGTCCATCGCGCTGCTCACGCTGCTGATCGGCATCACCAAGGGCGCCGACTGGGGCTGGGCAAGCGCCTCGATTCTCGGCCTGTTCGCCGCCTCGCTGGTGAGCTTCCTGCTCTGGGGTTTCTACGAATTACGGCAGAGCTCGCCGCTGGTCGACCTGCGGGTCTCGGCGCGACCGCGGGTCCTGTTCACCAACCTGGCCTCGATCGCGGTCGGCTTCGCGCTCTACGGCATGTCGCTGACGTTCCCGCAGCTGCTGATGGCGCCCACCGCGACCGGCTACGGCTTCGGCTTGTCGATGGTGGCCGCGGGTCTGGCGATGGCGCCGGGCGGTGTGGTCATGATGCTGCTCTCGCCGGTGTCGGCGCGGCTGTCGGCGAAGAAGGGGCCCAAGCTGACGCTGGCCCTCGGCTCGGCGGTGATCGGCCTCGGCTATCTCTTCGCGGTACTGCTGATGGACAGTGTCTGGCAGATCGTGGTCGCCGGGATCATCGTCGCCGGTGGTGTCGGCCTGGCCTACGCCGCCATGCCCGCGCTGATCATGGGCGCGGTGCCGATCACCGAGACCGCCGCGGCGAACGGCCTGAACTCGCTGATGCGTTCGGTCGGCACCTCCACCTCGGCCGCGGTGATGGGTGTGGTCCTGGCGCACATGACGATGCAGCTCGGCCCGCACGTGCTGCCCTCGCGCGAGGGTTTTCACGCCGCTTTCTACATCGCGATCGCCGGCGCGGTCGTCGCGATCGTGCTGACCCTCTGCATCCCGATCCGCAAGACCGACCAGCGCTGAATCGCGGTCAGTCGATCTGCTTCGGGGCGTAGACGACCAGTGACCATTCCCGGCGCGGGATGAGCGACGCGCCGAGGGAGTGCACCGTCATGGCTGTCGTCGCGCCGGTTTCCGGGTCGCGGCAGTACATCACCGGGTCGTCGAGGCTGTGCGGCGCGGCCGGGTCGCTGGTCCAGAACTTCGTCCACTCGGGCGCCGTGGTGCAGGCTTCGACGATCTCGGCGATCCGCTGCTGAGACGCCAATCCGGGCCCCATGACCCGGAACCCGTAGACGCACATGTGCACCTGCTGTTCCCAGTCGACCAGCGCGGTCTTGGCGCGCGGGTCGAGCAGCATCCACTCGAGCATCGAAATGCCCGTCTCCAGCCCGGGGAAGAACAGTCCCCACGCCGCGTTGGTGGCCACGACATCGAACGTCGGGTGCATCTGCAAGCTGGCGGGGTGCGTGATCCCGTCGAGCAGCACCTGGTCGGCGGGTCGCACCAGGGGTGGCGACACGGGGTCGTAGCGGCTGGTGATCGACAGGGAGATCAGGTGGTCACGCATCACCTCGGGGACGGTGAGCGCGTCGAACAGCGCGGTCAGCGCTTCGAGCGTGGGTGGGCGGGTGCCCTGCTCGATCTTCTGGATGAGTGCGGGCGAGATGCCGGCCGCGGCGCTGAGCGCGGCACGGGTCAGCCCCGCTGATTCCCGGCGTTCGCGCAGGTAGCGCGCAATCGGCGGATACGGGTTCTCCACGTTCGCACTCCTCGTTCATGGCCGATGGGGACACGGGGCGATGGGCAGGGCCGGGAAAGAGACTAGGCGGTCGTCTTCGGCACCAGGACAACCAAGGACCAGTTGCGGCGTGGCAGTGCGAAATCCAGGTTGTGCATCGCCAGCGCTGTCGGCTCGCCGGTGTCGACGTCGCGCACCAGGAGTTCGGGGTCGTCGATGCCGTAGGGCGGCTGCGGCTCGGTCGTCCACAGCCGTTCCCACTCCGGGGCGCGGGAGCAGGATGCGACGAGTTCGTCGATCCGTGCCCGCGGCACCAGACCCGGGCTGGTCATCCGGAAACTGAAGACACTCGCGTGGATCTGCCGTTCCCATTCCATGACCACCGAGCGGGCCGCCGGGTCGAGCAGCATCCATTCGAGCAGCGTCGTTCCCGGCGCGAGCCCGGGGAACTGCCGCGCCCAGGCGGCGTTGATCGCCAGGACGTCGAAGGTGGGGAACACCTGCAGGCTGGCCGGATGGGTGATGCTGTCGAGGAGCTTGCGCTCGGTCGCGGGGACGGCCGCGTCGACCGGTGCCGGTTTGTCGTATCGATGCGACAGCGACAGCGACACGAGGTGATCGCGGAACGGGTCGGGGATCGCCAACCCGTCGCACAGCGCGGTCAGTGCCTCCAGCGTGGGGGTGCGGGTGCCCTGCTCGATCTTCTGGATGAGCGCGGGCGAGACGCCGGCGATGGCGCCGAGGGCCGCTCTGGTCAGCCCGGCGGATTCGCGGCGTTCGCGAAGGAAGCGCGCGATCGGTGCATGCGGGTCTTCCACGCCACTCCCTCGTTGGGGTCGCTGGGACAAATTGGGACAGTCGTCTAGCTTGACCGAGGGTAAAGCGTTCGCAAAAATTCTCACAGCCGGGCGGGGGAAAACCGCACGGCTACCAGTTCAGCGCAGCACGGTGATCCAGGCCGACGTCTGCGCTGGTCAGGTCGGTGGGTTCCGGAGCGGTACGTGTTCGAAACCACGTCCGCGCCCCGTGCGTGGACGTCGCCGGAGGGGACGGCACGCACGCTGGATGCGCGCCGAGAGCGCGGTAGCGAGCCGATACCCGGGTGGCGCAGGGGTCCACCCGGTGATCATGCTCCCACCCGGCCCGCTCCGGAGCCCACTATCCCGTGCCCCGATCCGGGAACCACGGGCGCCCCCGGTTCGTCTTAGAGAGCAGAAGACAGAACGAAAGTGGGGGGCGATGACGCAAGTACAGGCCGGATCTACCGGCCGCACAGCGCGCTGGTTGCTCGGGATCTCCGGGCTGCTCGCGGTGACGGCCGTGGTGGTCGTCGGACTCGTGTGGTGGCAGCACGATTGGGGCGAGCCGTTCCCCACCCTGGACAGCGAACACCTCGACGAACAGCAACTCGCTCTGGTCGAGGTGCTGCGCCGCGAATACGAGCACCCCGGCGACGGACCGAAATACGCCGAGGGCGTCGAAGAGGCCTGGTGCGCCGACTTCGTCAGCTGGACGATGCGCGCGGCGGGCAGGCCGCTGGCCAACCCGAACTCCGGTTCGTGGCGTATTCCCGGCGTCTACACGCTGGAGGAGTACTACCAGAACGTCGGCCGATTCACGCCGGGCGACGTCGGCTACCGCCCCCGTCTCGGCGATGTGGTGCTCTACGGCCCGTCGAGCCCGCTGGGTCAGCACACCAACATCGTGCTGAAGGCCGACGGCGATTCGATCACCACCATCGGCGGCAACGAGATGGGCTCGGTGCGGGTCCGGACGATCGAACTCGCCGAAACCACCGATCTGGTGGGCTACGGCCGTTTCTGAAATCGATTGTCGCTCAAGACAACTGCCCTTATCCGGAACGGCGGCACTCTGTGGGTACCCGTACGATGGAATCGGTGGCGCCCGGCAGCGCCCCGGCCGACCCCTCCGTCCTGCTTCCCCCTCATCGGCAGGACGGGGGAGTTGTGCCACCAACCGGGGGTTTCCCTTCGTCACGTACCGTGTCCGATGTGCGCGAGAAGGTGGCCGGGGAGGCACGGCGAGACCCGATGTGGATCGAGTATGCCGATTTCGGCGAGCGTTTCGTCACCTACGCGGTGACCGAGGAGCGCATCGCGGCGGCCGTCGCGGGCATGACCGGCCGTGGCGTGACGATCGGACCGTTCTCGCTCGGCCCCGCCGGACTGGCGGGTTTCGTCGCCGAAGGCACGCTCGGGACACCCGTCGTCACCCGCAATCCCGGTGACGCGCTGACCTTCGGCGTGCGGGTGCCGCTGACGCTGGCCGTCAACCTCGTGCTCGGCGGCCGCAAACTGGGCCTGGCCGCCGTCGTCGAGATCGGGCTGACGCTGCACGCGCGCACCGCCCAACCGCTGCTGGTGGTGATCGACGTCGCCCCGGTGACAGCCAGAGACGTGAGCTTCACGCTGCGCGCCGAGGCCATCGACACCGCCTGGGAAATGCTGCTCGACCCGATCGCGGGACTGGTGCAGCGCGAGGTCGCGAACCGGGTCAACGCCATCGTCGGCGATCCGAAAGTCCGTTCCGAGCGGGTCTTCGACATCGAGGCGATCCTCGACGGCTACCGCTCGCCGCATCGCCACGACACCGTCTTCGAGTGGATCGACTTCCGCGAGTTCGGCCTGCGGTTCTTCGCCGACATCGTCACCAGGGACCGGGTGCACGACGTGGTCGGGCAGATGGCGGGCAGCCAGATCGCGATCGGCCCGCTGTCCGAGGGCCCGCGTGGCGCGGCCACGGTGACCGTGCGCGGCGCGATCGAGCAGCCGCGCGTCATCGATCGCGGGGTGGCGGAGCCGGGTGCCGCGCGCGTGTTCGACATGACGCTGCCGGTGGGACTCGACATCACCGTCGACGTGCTCAAGGCCAACCACTATCGCGCCGATCTGGAGATTCCGCTGGTCCTCACGGCCAGGGCCGCCGAGCCGCTGCAGATCGTCATCGACGTGCCGCCGCCCGCGCTCGAGGACATCTCGATGGAGTTCACGGCGAAGGGGCTGCGCGCGGCCACCCTGGCCCGGCTGGCCGGGATCAAGCGGCAGGTGGTGGCCCAGGTCGTCGCCGTGGTCAGCACCGAGCTGGCCGACCCGACGGGCCGCACCATCAACGTGGGCGCGGCCATCGACAGCGCCACCTGACCCGTGTGACTGCTGGGACGAAAGTGACCTTTGGTTCTGGCGGTTCCCCTGGGGTTGTGGTGAAATGAGTGAACGTTCGAGGCTCCCGGCGCGCAGATACGGGGAAGGCGCGCCGGGCACGCTGCCGGTGGAAGGTCGGGTTGCGCGAAGGAGTCCTGCGATGCGTTCTGTTCCGGTGACCCGGCGTGAGTTCTTCGGATTCACCGCCGCCGCTGCGGCCGCTGTCGGTCTCGGCGTGTCCGCCGCGCCCGCCGCGGCCCAATCCTTCGGCACCCTCGTCGACTACGCCGCGGGCGTGCCGTCCGCCGAGTCGATCAGGGCCGCCGGGCACATCGGCGTGATCCGCTATGTCTCCGACCGCAGGCCGGGCGCGGAATGGATGGAGGGCAAGCCCCTGCTGGCCGCCGAGGTCGAGGATCTGCGGGCCGCGGGGATGTCGATCGTGTCGAACTACCAGTTCGGCAAGGGCCCGACGGCCGACTGGCGTGGCGGGCTGGAGGCGGGCAAACAGCACGCCGAACGCGGCTGGGCACTGCATACCGCGGCGGGCGGCCCCGACACCGCGCCGATCTACGCCTCCATCGACGACAACCCGTCCGAAGCGGAATTCGACGAGATGATCGCGCCCTATATCGAAGGGTGGCAGTCGGTGCTCGGCGCCGAACTCGTCGGCATCTACGCCAACACCCCGACCATCGACCGCGCGCTCGACGCAGGCCTGGGTTCCTGGTTCTGGCAGCACAATTGGGGCACCCCGAAGGGCTATGTGCACCCTGGTGCGCAGCTGCACCAATTCGAAATCGACAAGCGCGCCATCGACGGTGTCGGTGTGGACCTGAATCGGGTGCTGGCCGAGGATTACGGCCAGTGGTGAACTCGCCGCCCCCGGCAGTTCGCTACCGGAGGCGGCGAGGTGGCGTCAGTCGACGGCGGTTCCCTCGAGCTCGATCAGCTGGCCAGGAATCGCCAGCCGGGTGACCCCGAGCATCGTGGTCGCCGGCGCCACTCCGGCAGCGCCCAATCGTGCGGCCAGTACGCCGTAGTGCTGGAACAGCAGATCGACGTCGGTGGTGTAGACGTTGAGCCGCACGAGGTTCGCCAGCGTCATGCCCGCCTCTTTGAGCACACCCTCCACGTTGTCGATGCTCAGCGCCAGCTGCGCCGCCATGTCACCGTCGTGCTCGGGCGTGCCCTCGCCGCTCATCGCGGTCTGCCCGGAGCAGTACAGGGTCCGGGTGTGCCCGGAGACGAGCTCACCCTGGTTGAATCCCCGCTCCACCGACCACGTCACCGGGTTGACTGCCGTTCGTTCCACTGCCAGCTCCATTCGATTCGTTCGAAGTACGTGGCAAGCCTCGCAACGAATCACGACATCCTGTGTCGTGTATTCCCGGTAGATTTTTCGTATGCGTGCGGACCGGTTGGTGTCGCTGGTGCTGCTGCTGCGCCAGCGGGGCAGGCACACGGCGACCGAGCTGGCCGAGGAGCTGGAGGTGTCCACCCGCACCGTGTTGCGCGATATCGAGGCGCTGTCCGCGGCCGGTGTCCCGGTCTTCGCCGAACGCGGCAGGCACGGCGGTTTCGCGTTGCTCCCCGGGTTCCGGACCGAGCTCACCGGGCTGAACCACGACGAGGCGCTGGCCCTGCTGGTCGCCGGATCACGGCGCGGCGCACAGGCATTCGGCCTCGGCTCGGCGCTGGCTTCGGCGATGCTCAAGGTCGTCGACGCGCTCCCCGCCAGCTATCGGGACACCGCGGCCGATGTGGCCGAGCGCTTGCTCATCGACCCCGAGACCGATCTGCTCTCGCGTCGCCTGGTTGCCGAGGAAGTGCCGGGCACCATCTTGGCCGAGGTTCGCCGCGCGGTGTTCGCCGGAAACAAGCTGCGCATCCACTACGCGGCCACCGACCAGGACCCGACGTGGCGCACGGTGGACCCGATCGGGCTGGTCGTCGTTCGCGACCAGGGTTATCTGCTGGCCACGAGATCCGGCGCGGACCGCACCTACCGGCTGTCACGGGTGCTGGCCGCCGAGGAACTCGCCGAACCGGCACAGCGGCCGGACCGGGTCGACCTGGATCTGGCCTGGCAGGAACGCAGCACACGGTTCCGGACCGGTGGCGACCAGATCGCCGTGCTGGTACGGATGAACCCGGCGCGGCGGGAGGATCTGGTGAGCACCGCGCTGGCTGTGCGCACCGAGGAACCCGACACGGACGGGTGGCTGCGGCTCGAGGTGAGTTTCCAAGACGCGCGTCACGCCGAATGGGCGCTGTGGCAGCTCGGCACCGACGCCGAAGCCCTGGCCCCGCAGTCGTTGCGCGCTGCTCTGCGCGACCGCGCCGCCGCGATCGCGACCCGCTACGCCTAGGTCTGACAGTGGCAGGTCGGCGCGAGCCGCAGTTCCGGCTCGTCGTCGGGGACAACGCGCAGCGTCGGCCTGCCTTCGGGCGCGGCATGCACGCCGAGCCATGACAGCAGCGACCAGCGCGACAGGCCCGACAGCGCCGAGCCCAGGCTCACGAACGAGCCGGAGGAGATGGCCGACCCGAACGAGCCGACCGAGCCGATGGACAACACCGAACCGACGCTGCCGATCGACAGCACGGAATAGGCCGAACCGATCGACAGGATCGAACCCTCGGATCGGTACGACAGGATGGAGCGGCTAGAGCGCCGACTCCGAATCGACCGAGCATCGCGGGATGAAACTCGTGTGGTCGCCATGGTTCTCGGTCTACCACATCGGGATGCCCGCGGGAACCCGTTGACAACGACAGAGCCCGGCCGGTTCCCGAGGGGAACGGACCGGGCTCGGCGCGTCGATGACCTAGACGGTGAAGAAGCCCAGGGTCGGCAGGAAATTGCAGGTGCGGGGAGCGGCGCCCTCGGCCTGCGTGGTCAGCGAACCGGAGACGACGGCGACGACACGGCCGTGACCGGTGCTCGCGATGGCCGACAGGGTGGCCGGGCCGCCCGGGTTGATCTTGGCCTCGTCGGTCAGTGTCTGCACCGCGGACTGACGGGTGTCGAGGTTGAGCCACTGCACCGTCATCGGCGGGTTCTGCTCGGCGGTCGGCGCCTTGGTGCCGAGCGCGGTGAACACGAAACCGGCCTGACCGGCGGCGACGCCGGGCGGGGGCAGCTGAGCGGGACCGGCGACGGCCAGCGCGGTGCCGACCGAGTCCGCGCCGTCACCGATGCAGCCCTTGCCGATCGTCGGGTACAGGAACTGCGCGATGACCGGGCCGTCCTGCGGGATGTCGGGACCGCCGCCGCCGCTGCCGTCGAGGAAGGTGATGATCCGCTCGAGCGTGGCCTTGATGGCGGGCGGCAGGTTCAGGGTGGCCAGCAGGGCGCGCGCCTGGTCGAGCAGTGCGGTCTGCGGGCTGGCGACGTCGGCGGGGCCCGCGATCAGGCCCGCGACGGCGGGGGCGAAGGCGGCGAGCGCGTCGACCGGGACGCCCTCGGGCACCATCGGAACGCTGATCGGCGCGGCCTGCGCGGCAGGCGCGGGAGCGGCGATGGTCGACGCAGGCGCGGCGAGCATGGCGCTGGCCGCAATGGCGAATGCGGTCGTTGCGATCCGCGATCCTCGGCTACGAAGCACTTGTCCAGCCGTCCTTACCTCGGTGTTGCGATGGGGCGAGGGTGTCGAGCCCTTCGATGTCGGGGTCACTCTAAGGACATGGCTGCCGTGTTGTACAGCCGCCTGGCCCGTGGCGGCGCATCGACCGAAACCCGTGTTCATCGACGCTAGCCCCCACCGCTGTTACGGCTGGGGATGTTGATGCAAATGTTACCGATGGTGTCGCGCGCCTACGCGTCACCCGTGCGCGTGGCCGCCCGCGCTCGCACGGTTAAGGTGATCGAAGCAACGCGACGCGGCGCCGACGCCACCCATACGACCGAAAGCCTGGCATTGAACCGACACCTCCGATGGGCTCTCGCGCTGCTCGGATTGTCCGTGCTCGCCCGGCTGTGCTGGATGTTGTTCGCGAAGAACGGGCTCAATGTCGTCGATCTGCACGTCTATGTCGACGGATCGGCCGCGCTGCTCACCGATCGGCTCTACGACTTCACCTACGCGGAGAAGACGCCCGACTTCCCGCTGCCGTTCACCTATCCGCCGTTCGCCGCGCTGGTCTTCTTCCCCCTGCACTACCTGCCGTTCGCCGCGGTCGCGGTCGGCTGGATGCTGGCGACGGTCGCCGCGCTCTACGGCGTCATCCGGATCAGCTTCGAACTGCTGCTCGGCGCCGAACGGGCCAGGCAGACGCGCTGGATCACCGCGGCGGTCGGGTGGACGGCGCTGGGCGTCTGGCTCGAGCCGGTGCGGACCACCATCGACTACGGCCAGGTCAACGTGTTCCTGGTGTTCGGCGCGATGCTGGCGGTGCGCAGTGCGCGCTGGTGGATCTCGGGCACGCTGGTCGGCGTGATCGCGGGCATCAAGCTGACGCCCGCCATCACCGGCCTGTACTTCGTCGCCCGCCGCCGCTGGGTGACGGTGCTGTGGTCGGCGGCGGCGTTCGGGCTGACCGTCGCTGTGAGTTTTCTCATCAACGCGCACGAGGCGCGACGCTACTTCGGCACGCTGCTCGGCGACGCCGACCGGATCGGGCCGGTGGGCTCGGTATGGAATCAGTCGCTGCGCGGCACGCTGAGCCGGATCCTCGGCTACGACGTGCAGTCGGGGCCGTGGTGGATCGCGGCGGTGCTGGTCACTGCGGTGCTGGCGTTCCTCGCCTGGCGCACGCTCGGCCCGGACGACCGGCTCGGCACCCTGGTGCTGGTGCAGCTGTTCGGGGTGATGATCTCGCCGATCTCCTGGTCGCACCACTGGGTCTGGCTGATCCCGACCGTGCTGTGGCTGCTGTACGGGCCACTGCGCGCCCAGCGCACCGCGCGGATCATCGCCGGGTTCTGGGTGCTGACGATGCTGATCGGCGTGCCGTGGGTGCTCTCGTTCGCGCAGCCGACCATCTGGACGATCCCGCGGCCGTGGCCGCTGGCCTGGCTGGGCGCGGTCGACGTCATCGGGGTGTTCGTGCTGCTCGGCTGGCTGGTCTGGCACGGCCGCGACACCCTGCGCACGCAGGCGCGCGCCATCGCCCGTCGGCCCGCGGTCGAAGTTCCGGCGGGCTGAGGCTCAGCCGCCGACGATCTCGTCGATGGTGTGCGCGAGCGCGGTGTCGTTCGCGGTCAGGCCACCCACCGAGTGTGTGCTCAGGGTGAAGCGCAGTGTGCGCCACCGGATATCGATGTCGGGATGATGGTCGGCCGCCTCGGCCGCCGTGGCGACCCGGCGGACCAGATCGATGCCGGCCGGGAAAGAGGAAGCCTTGAATGTGCGGGTGATCGCGTCGCCGTCGCGCGACCACTCCGGCAGCGTGGCCAGGGCGATGGTGATCTCGGGGTCGGAGAGCAATGCCGGTTTACCCATACCAGCAGTTCTACGCCTCGTTCGGGCAGCACGCATCGCCCGCCGTCGATCAGCCTCAGGCCGCGCGCGCCTTCTTCAACGCCTTTTTGAGATCTTTACCGCACACTCCGGCGGCCTCGGCCTTCTTCATCCGCATGATGACGACGGGGCATTTGAAGCAGCGCGTCTTCTTCCTGCAGCACTTTTTCTTAGGCTTGAGGCTGGAAACCTTCTTCGCCTTCACCTTGCCCATGCGGGTTAGCGTATCCTAAGTACAAAGCCTGACACGTGCGTGCCACTCCCGTACCGGTACGGTGTAACAGGCCGCGATGCCAGATGAATGCGCGCCAATACACCAACAGCAGGAGGATTGAGGCGTGTCGTCTACACGCGATTTTCGCAACGTCGCCATCGTGGCCCACGTCGACCACGGCAAGACGACGCTGGTCGACGCCATGCTTCGTCAGTCGGGCGCGTTCGCTGAGCGAGCCGAACTGGTCGACCGGGTCATGGACTCCGGAGATCTCGAGCGCGAGAAGGGCATCACCATTCTCGCCAAGAACACCGCGGTGCACCGGCACCACCCCGACGGTTCCGTCACCGTCATCAACGTGATCGACACCCCCGGCCACGCCGACTTCGGTGGCGAGGTCGAGCGCGGCCTGTCCATGGTCGACGGTGTCGTGCTGCTCGTCGACGCCTCCGAGGGCCCGCTGCCGCAGACCCGGTTCGTGCTGCGCAAGGCGCTCGCGGCCAAGCTGCCGGTGATCCTGGTCGTCAACAAGACCGACCGCCCCGACGCCCGGATCTCCGAGGTCGTCGAGGAGTCGCACGACCTGCTGCTCGACCTGGCCTCCGACCTCGACGACGAGGCCGCCGAAGCCGCCGAGCTGGCGCTCGACCTGCCGGTCCTCTACGCCTCCGGCCGTGAGGGCAAGGCCTCCAAGGAGCAGCCTGAGAACGGTTCGGCGCCCGACGCCGAGAACCTCGACGCCCTGTTCGACGTGCTCATGGAGAACATCCCGGCGCCCAAGGGCAACCCGGAAGCTCCGCTGCAGGCCCACGTCACCAACCTCGACGCCTCGGCGTTCCTCGGCCGTCTCGCCCTGGTCCGCGTGCACAACGGCGAGCTGCGCAAGGGTCAGAACGTCACCTGGATCAACGCCGACGGCGCCAAGCAGGTCAAGATCACCGAGCTGCTGCAGACCATCGGTGTCGAGCGTCAGCCGGGTGAGGTCGCCGTCGCCGGTGACATCGTCGCGATCGCCGGTATCCCGGACATCATGATCGGCGACACCCTCGCCGACGTCGACAACCCGGTCGCGCTGCCGCGCATCTCCGTCGACGAGCCCGCCATCTCGGTGGTCATCGGCACCAACACCTCGCCGCTGGTCGGCCGGGTGCAGGGCCACAAGCTGACCGCCCGCATGGTGAAGTCGCGCCTCGACCAGGAACTGATCGGCAACGTGTCGCTGCGCGTGCTCGACATCGGCCGTCCCGACGCCTGGGAGGTGCAGGGCCGTGGTGAGCTGGCGCTGGCCATCCTGGTCGAGCAGATGCGCCGCGAGGGCTTCGAGCTGACCGTCGGCAAGCCGCAGGTGGTCACCAAGACCGTCGACGGCAAGGTGCACGAGCCGTTCGAAGAGCTGACCATCGACTGCCCCGACGAGTACCTGGGCGCGATCACCCAGCTGCTGGCCGCCCGCAAGGGCAAGATGGTGCAGATGAGCAACCACGCCGCCGGCTGGGTGCGCATGGAGTTCATCGTCCCGTCGCGTGGCCTGATCGGCTTCCGCACCGTGTTCCTCACCGAGACCCGCGGCACCGGCATCGCCAACGCCGTCTCCCACGGCTACGCGCCGTGGGCCGGTGAGATCCGCGCCCGCCACACCGGTTCGCTGGTGTCGGACCGTGCGGGCACCGTCACCCCGTTCGCGATGATCCAGCTGGCCGACCGCGGTCAGTTCTTCGTGGAGCCGGGCTCGGACACCTACGAGGGCATGGTCGTCGGCATCAACCCGCGTGCCGAGGATCTCGACATCAACGTCACCCGCGAGAAGAAGCTGACGAACATGCGCAGCGCGACCGCGGACACGTTCGAGACCATGGCCAAGCCGCTCCAGCTCGACCTCGAGCTGGCGATGGAGTTCTGCGCGGGCGACGAGTGCGTCGAGGTCACCCCCGAGGTGGTTCGCGTGCGCAAGGTGGTGCTCGGCGCCAACGAGCGTGCTCGCGACCTGTCGCGCCGCAAGGCACGCGACCGCGCGGTGAGCAACTCCTGATCGAGTTCTGACAGTGGGACGGTACTTCGGTACCGTCCCACTGTCGTTTTCGCAGAGACCGGTGCCATGATCCGGACAGATGGGCGAGGTAGGGTGCCAGAGTGAGTTCGGGGGTCAGACGCGCAAGGTGGCGCGTGGCGGTGATGGTGATGGCGGCCTCGACGGCGGTCGTCGCCGGTTGCACCGCGAATCCACCGCCGCCGATCGAGAGCACCGATTCGCCCAAGACCACCCAGGCCAAGCCGGGGAAGAACACCGTCGTGGTGGCGATCGACGACATCGGCATCGGCTTCAATCCGCATCTGCGCTCCGATCAGTCGCCCGCGACGAACGCGGTGAGCTCGATGGTGCTGCCGAGCCCGTTCCGGCCGGTGCCTAATCCGTCGCTGCCGGGCGTGGTCGACCGGGTGCCCGACGCCTCGCTCATCGAGTCGGCGGATGTGACGGCCCAGGAGCCGTTCACCATCACCTACACGCTGCGCAATCAGGCCAACTGGTCCGACGGCGCCCCGATCGCGGCCGAGGACTTCCGGTTCCTGTGGCAGCAGATGACCACCCAGCCCGGCGTGGTCGATCCGGCGGGCTACCGGCTGATCTCGGACGTGGCGTCCTCCGGTGGCGGCAAGACGGTCACCGTGACGTTGACCCAGCCGTATCCGGCCTGGCGCGAACTGTTCTCGAACCTGTTGCCCTCGCACCTGGTGAAGGATTCCCCTGGCGGGTTCACCAGCGGCCTGGTCGACCGGATTCCGGTCTCCGGCGGCAATTTCACGATCAAGTCGGTCGACCGCGGTCGTGACGAGATCCTGCTCGAGCGCAACGACCGCTTCTGGGGTACCCCGGCAGCGCCCGACCAGATCCTGTTCCGCCGCGGTGGAACTCCCTCGCAGCTGGCCGAATCGCTGCGCACCGGTGACGCGCAGATGGCGCTGGTGCACGGCGGGGTGGCGACCCAGGCGCAGCTCGCGGCGATCCCCTCGGTGCGGACCAACATCATGCCGCAGGCCCGTGAACTGCAGCTGGCGCTCAACGGCCGTTCCGGCGACCTGACCGACGTGCGGGTGCGCAAGGCGGTGCTCGCCCTGCTCGACCCGGCGCTGCTGGCCACTGTCGGTGCGCAGACCGGCGGGTGGGTGGAACCCGCACGGGCACAGGTACTTCCGCCGTCGAGCCCCGGCTACACCCCGACCGCGCCGCCGCGCCCGAGCACCGAGGAGGCGTTCGCGCTGCTGGCCGAGGCCGGTTTCGGGCGCGCGCCGGAGACACCGCAGACCGGTTCACCGACCTCGCCCGCGCCGCGGCCGCGGTCGGTGGCCCGCAACGGCAAGGGGCTCTCGGTGCGGATCGGCGCCGTCATCGAGGACGCGCAGGCACTGGCCGTCGCGAACACCGCCGCCGACCAATTGCGCAGTGCCGGTATCGAAGCCACGGTCCGCGGCCTGCCCGCCGACGAGCTGTACGGCAGGGAACTCACCGAGTCGGGGATCGACGCGATCGTGGGCTGGGAGCTGGCAGGCGACGATCCGGCGACCGTGCTCGCCTCGCGCTACGGCTGCCCGCCGGTGGAGGTGGCCGGCGCGGACAGCAGGTCGCTGGCCGCCGCCGAGGCATACCGCAAGGCGCCGAGCAATATCGGTGGCGTGTGCGATCCGGGCCTGCAACCCTCGATCGACGAGGCGCTGCGCGGTATCGACGTGCCGCGCATCCTGACCGAGGCCGAACCCCGGCTGTGGGAACTGTCGACCGTGCTGCCGATCGTGCAGGACAATGTCGTCGCCGCGGCGGGCCCGCGGGTGGACGGTGTGTCGCTGTCCGGGGCGATCCAGGTCGGCATCTTCGGAGATACGGCGCAATGGCGGAGGCTCCCGTGACGCAATCCCACCGTGGCACCGGCGGTCTGCTGCTGGTACACGCCCACCCCGACGACGAAACCCTCACCACCGGTGGCACGATCGCGCATTACCGCCGCCGCGGCGTTCCGGTCACCGTGGTGACCTGCACGCTCGGCGAGGAGGGTGAGGTCATCGGCGAGCGCTGGGCGAGCTTGATCGCCGGCGAGGCCGACCAGCTCGGCGGGTACCGCATCGCCGAACTCACCGCCGCGCTGGCCGCACTGGACGCCGGCGAGCCGTGGTTCCTCGGCGGCGCCGGCCGGTGGCGCGATTCCGGCATGGCGGGCACGCCGTCGGCCGAGCATCCGCGGGCCTTCGTGAACTCCGGTGACGCCGCGGTCGAGGCGCTCGTCGCGGTCCTGCTGGAACTGCGCCCGCGCGTGGTCGTCACCTACGACCCACGCGGCGGCTACGGCCACCCCGACCACATTCGCGCCAACGAGATCACCACCGCCGCTGTCGCCGCAGCCGCCGAGCGGGGCTGGGACGTCCCCAAGTTCTACTGGACCGTCACCGACGGCGACCTGCTGCGCCAGCACACCGCCGCCCTCGCCCGCCGCACCGTCGACGAGCTGCCCGGCGCGCTGCCCGCCGGCTGGCGGTTGCCGATCGAAGCCGAGCTGGCCGCGATGTCGACCAGCGGCGTGACCACCGTGGTCGACGTGTCCGACGCGGTCTCGGCCAAGCGGGCCGCGATGCGCGCCCACGCCACCCAGGTCACCGTCGCGCCAAGTGGCCGGGAGTTCGCCCTGTCCAACAACATCGCGCTGCCTGTCCTGCCGGAGGAACACTTCACCCTGGTGCGCGGCACGCGTGGCCAGGTCGCGGCGGACGGGTTCGAGCACGATCTGTTCGCCGGTCTCGAGTGAATAGACTCGCCGCCATGGTGACCGACTCCGATCAGCCCGCAGGCACCCCCACCGCTGTGCTGCGGTCCGTGCGCCTGCCCGCCCGGCTCGACCCGGTGATCTCGGGTCTGATCGTCGTACTGCTGCTCGCCGACGCGCTGATCACCCTGGCACTCGAGGTGCTGTTCCTGCCGCTCTATGTCGGCACCCTCGCGTTTCCGGTGGCCGCGCTGCTGGCGGCGCCGATCAATGTGGCCCTGGTCTACGGCATGGAATCGGTGACCGACCGGCTCGGCTTCACCTTCGCCCCGATCGTGGTGTGGGTCTTCGGATTCCTCGTCGCCTCCTCGCGCGGGCCCGGTGGTGACGTGCTGCTCGGCAGCGACGGACGCACCCTGCTCCTGCTGGCCTGCGGGGTGCTCGCGCCGCTCGCCTACCTCTACTACCGCGCGAATTTCGGTCTGTTCCGGTCGAGCTGAGTCAGCCGCGCCGGGTTTCGGCGCCGTCCAGGATCAGATCGATGGCCTGGGTGAACCTGCTGACCACCCCGGCCGCCGCTTCGGCCACGACCTGCGGACGCTGGTCGACGTAGCGCCGGTGCAGGCGTGGGTACTGCGTCGACGCCGCGGCGCTGGCGGCCATCACCCGGTCGACCCACTGCTGGGTGGGCAGCCCGCTGCGGGCGACGGTCATCACCATGGCCGCTTCGTTGGCGCTGGAGCCGACGATGAACTGGAAGACCGTGTTGGTGGTGACGTCGACGACCTCGTCGTCGAAGCCGCCCGCCTCCACGATGGCGAGCATCGAGTCGGTCAGCCGCATCATGTTGGGCCCCAGGTAGGTCAGGGCCGCGTTGCTCAGCACGATCGTGATCCACGGGTGCGTCAGCAGAGTCGCGCGCAGGGCGTCGGCCTGCTCGTGCATCGGTGCGCGCCAGTCCTGCGGGTCGGGCCGTGGGACCTTGACCTCGCCGATGACCTGGTCGACGACCAGTTCCAGTAGTTCGTCCTTGTTCGCGACGTGGGTGTAGAGCGAGGTCGCGCCCGCGCCGAGCCGCGCGCCGAGCTTGCGCATGCTCAGTGCGTCGAAGCCCTCGGCGTCGAGCAGGCTGATCGCCTCGGCCACGATCTGGTCCCGGCTGAGCGCGGGCTGGTCGCGCCGTTCGCGGGTGGGCCTGGTCCAGACCGATGCGATCTCGTTCGAGTTCGTGCTGGCCGCGGCCATCGCGTGCCTCCTCCGGTGGGTGATCACGTGCACTGTACGGACATCGTACAACGTTCCCCTTGCGAACATCGTACGCGTAGCCGTACAGTGTTCGACATGCCCGCACGGCGTGCGGAGAACTTCGAGAGGAGAGCATGATGCTCACAACGACTTCCGCGGACGAGAGGGTCCGCAATCCCCGCCGCTGGCTGATCCTGATCGTGCTGTGCCTGAGCTCGCTGGTGCTGATCGTGGACAACATGGTCCTCACCGTCGCCATCCCGCAGATCGCCACCGACCTCGGCGCGAGTTCCCAGCAGATCCAGTGGATCATCGACGCCTACCTGCTGGTGTTCGCCGGCCTGCTGCTCACCTCGGGCAGCCTGTCGGACCGGTTCGGCCGCAGGCTGGTGATGGTGATCGGCCTGGTGCTCTTCGGCGGCGCGTCACTGCTGGCCGCCTATGCGGGCAGCGCCGAGCTGCTGATCGCGGGCCGTGCGCTGATGGGCATCGGTGGCGTGCTGATCATGCCGAGCACCCTGTCGATCCTGATCACCGTCTTCGACGACGACGAGCGGCCCAAGGCCATCGGCGCGTGGAGCGCGGTGGCGACCGTCGGCATGGTCGGTGGTCCGGTCGTCGGCGGTGTGCTGCTCGATCACTTCTGGTGGGGTTCGGTGTTCGTGATGAACGTGCCGATCGCCGCGGTCGCCATCGTGGCCGCGCTGGCGCTGATGCCGGAATCGAAGGGCCCGTGGCGCAAGCCCGACTTCCCCGGCATGCTGACCTCGATCATCGGTATGACCGCGCTGGTGTGGACCATCATCTCGGTGCCGCACGCGGGCTGGACCGACCGCGGTGTGCTGACCGGCTTCGCCGTGACCGTGCTCGCCCTCGGCGCCTTCGTGATTCGTGAACTGCGCACCGATTCGCCGATGGTCCCGCTGCAGCTGTTCCGCAACCGCACCTTCACCGGCTCCAGTTTCTCGCTGGTCCTGGTGACCTTCGCCAACGGCGGCCTGGTGCTCGTGCTCACCCAGTACCTGCAGTTCGTCCTCGGCTACTCGCCGATGGAGACCGCCCTGGCCTTCACGCCGATGGCGATCACCCTGCTCGTCGCCAACGGCATCGGCGCGGTGCTGGTCGGCAAGCTGGGCGCGCGGATCGTCACCATCGCGGGTCTGGTCGTCGTCGCCGCGGGCTTCGCGGTGCTCGCGACGCTGGACGCCGGTGCGAGCTTCACCCTGCCCGCCGTCGCGATGGCGCTGCTCGGCGCCGGTGGCGGCCTGGCGATGCCCGCCGCGATCGGCGCGCTGATGAGCGCGGTGCCCGAGGATCACGCCGGCGTCGGGTCGGCGCTCAACGACACCATCCAGCAGGCGGGCGCCGCCCTCGGTGTCGCGGTGCTCGGCGCCGTGCTGGCCGGTACCTTCGCCGGCGCCATGCCGGATTCGGCGCCCGCCGCGGCCAAGGAGTCGATCGCGGGCGCGGTCGGCACCGGCGACGACACCGTCATCGGGCTGGCCAGGGACGCCTTCTGCACCGCCATGCAGGTCACCTTCGGTGTCGGCGCCCTCGCCTCGCTGGCCGCCGCGGTACTCGCGGTCATCCTGATGCGCGATACGAAAGCTGTCGCGGGTCAGGAAGAACCGTCGAAGGAAGCCGTCGCGGTCTGATTTCCGCGGTACACGCAACGGCCGGGAGTCATGGACTCCCGGCCGTTCGCCTGTGCCGGTCCGCTCACGGCGAGGCGACCGTCGATGGATCGGATTTCGGGTGCTGCCACGGCCACTGCCCGGTCAGTTCGAGCTGCAGCGAATAGCTGAGGAAGGTTCGCACCAGCACGATCATCGCCAGCACGCCGACGCTGGTGAAGCTCGGCGAGATGGCGACCGAGCGGATGATGTCGGCGGCGACCAGGAATTCCAGCCCGAGCAGGATGGCCCGGCCGAGCCCGCGCCGGTAGGTGCTGTACGCGCGGTCGAAGTCCCCGCGACCGGCCAGCTCCCGGACGAATCTGATCGTCCCGACCAGTCCGCCGATGACGATGGCGGCGACACCGGCCACGTCGAGCAACTTGCCCGCCGTTTCGATGACCTCGGTGAACTCCACGAACCGCCCTCCGTCCGCACCACAACACCTCTTAGGAGGCTACGCCGCGCCCACATCGGCAGCGGGCGGACACTCGGTGCGACCGGCGGATCAGCGCGCGCCGCGCAGGCCGGGCGTGACGGCGTCGATCAGCGCGACGGCCTGGGCGATGGGAATGTCGACGACCTGGTAGGCCTTCTTGCCCGCCGCCGTCGCGGCGACCACCGTGGCCAGGCCTGCCCTGCGCTGCCAGTAGGTCCGGCGGATGGTCCAGCCGATGATGCCGGGTGCCTCCAGGCAGTCGCGGTTGCGGTCGAGGCTGCCGCGGCGGGTGATCAGCCAGGTGGGTCCGGTGCTGCCGGGCAGGACACGGTGGCCGAGGTTGCGGTAGCGGTCCTCGGCGAGCACGGCGTTGGTGACGGCGAACACGGCGGGCACCGACCAGATCCAGGCGGGCAGCGGACCGGTGGTGACGGCGAGGACGATCAGCACGGCGACCAGCACGCCGATCGGCCACGCGGCCTTCGTATAGCGGCGGCGACGCGCGGCCGGACCGTGCTTGACCAGGTCGATCGTGCCCAGGGTGGTGCCGGTGATCGGTTGTGGCGCAGCGTGATTCGCATGCTTTGTCAGTGACGTCGGTGTGGCGGGGTGCGCCGATTCGGGCTGTTCCGGCTGCTCACCGCCGTTGTGCCCGCCCGGCTTGCGGCGGGTGCGGAGCAGTTCGTCGAGGGTGCGTTCGACGGCGGCGCGTGGCGCCTGGGGCAGGATCTTCTGGCGTGGATTCTCGCCGGTCATGATCATTTCCAGCTGCGCGGCCTTGGCGGCGCGCAGCAGCAGGGGATCGTTGAGTGTCGCGCCGCGGAAACGTGCCAGGTCGAGGGTGATCTGGCGGGTGGTGAACAGTCCGTGGCGCAGGTGCAGGGTGACGCCGTTGTCGATGACGCGCAGCCCGAACCAGGTGGCGAGGTACTGCGCGCACGCGGCGGCGCTCACCAGGATCACCGAGAGCAAGATCAGTCCGGAGATGACGATCGCCGCGATCGGTGCGCTCTCGTCGTCGATGTGTTGCACGGCGGACGATCTCGACACCACGTCGATGAGCCCGTACTGGGCGCCGATGCCCGCGATCGGCGCGACCACCGCGAGACCGGTCAGCGACAGCGGCGCGTAGCGCACCCACGCTGCCTTCCAGTGCCCGATCTCGATGCCCGCCTCGGCGGCGGTATCCGCAGGTGAGACATGATGCGCCATAGCGGAATCGGTCTGATCCGGCACGTATTGCCCGGTGTGCGCGAGCAGTTCGGCGCGCAGGGCGGGGATGCGGCTGATGTCGAGCGCGTCGAGCTTGAACTCCTCGCCCTTGTCGGTCTGCTTCCCGGTGCCGATGGCCAGCACCGCCAGACCCAGAATCCGGTGCAGCAGATCGGCTTCCACATCCACCGACCGGATCCGCGGCCGCGGCACCGACAGCGTGCGCCGCTGCACGATCCCGCTGCGCAACTGCACGTGATCGGCGTCGATGCGATAGGAGGTGGTGAACCAGCGGGCGACGCCGTACGCGGCGACCAGCGTCACCGGGATCAGCGTCCACAGCGGGTTGCCGCTGGTGGTGCCGACGATGACCGAGCCGAGCAGCACCGGAATGTATTTCATGATCTCGGTGACCGGATACACCAGCAGCATGCGCGGATCGAGCCGCTGCCAGTCGGTGAGCTGCGTCGCGGACTCGGTCACGTCGCGTCCCCGCGATGCTGGGCGGCGATGGCGGCCAGCCGGGCCACGGTCTGCTCGGCCGCGGGCAGATCGAGCGCGCTGATCTTCACCGCGCCCGCCGAGGACGCGGTGGTGACGGTGACGGTGGCCAGCCCCAGCATCCGTTCCAGCGGCCCGCGCTCGGTGTCGACGGTCTGCACCCGCGAGATCGGCGCGACCCGCGACTCCTGATCCAGCCACCCGACCCGCGTGTACACGGCCTCGTCGGTGACCTCCCACCGATGCACCGCGTACCGCCACAGCGGCACGACGACCACCCCGAGCACCGCGAGCGCGATGATCACCAACCCCGCCGCCACCTGCCATCCGCGCCGGTCCGCGTCGAGCAGCACCCACACCGCGAGCGCCACGCACAGGAACCCGATCCCGATCGCGTTCTCCAGCGCCCACAGCAGCTTGGCCTTGGAACTCGGACGCCAGGCCGGTTCGGCCAGAATGGTGGAGCGCGGCAGCGACATGGTGCCATGGTTTCATGCGGGGGCGGTGAGATCACCCCCTCGGGAATATGTGCGGTCGTGCGGAGGGTTGTCGTCCGACGAGGACGACCACCGCGTGCCCGCAGCGGGCCCGTGACCAGCCGACCGCACGTTCGGGAAAGAAGTAGCGCATGATCGACGGGGTGACCGAGCTTCCGAACCCGAGCGTTCCCCTACCGCCGCCTAGTCCCGCCGCGATGCGCCGGGCGCTGCGCCGGGCCCGCGACGGTGTCACCCTGAATGTCGACGAGGCCACCGTCCTGCTGCACGCCACCGGCGACGACCTCGCCGACCTGTGCGCGAGCGCGGTCAGGGTCCGTGATGCCGGCCTGGAATCGGCGGGCCGCCCCCGCACGATCAGCTACTCGCGCAATGTGTTCATCCCGCTCACCAAGCTGTGCCGGGACAAATGTCACTACTGCACGTTCGTCACCGTGCCGGGCAAGCTGCGCGCCGAGGGCCACGGCATGTTCCTCGAGCCCGACGAGGTGCTCGAGATCGCCAGGCAGGGCGCGGCGCTGGGCTGTAAGGAAGCCCTGTTCACCCTCGGTGACCGGCCGGAGGACCGCTGGCCGGAGGCCGCGCAGTGGCTCGACGAACGCGGCTACGACTCCACCCTGGACTACCTGCGCGCCGTCTCCATCCTCGTACTCGAGGAGACCGGCCTGCTGCCGCATCTGAACCCCGGTGTGATGAGCTGGGCCGAGATCGCCCGGCTCAAGCCGGTCGCGCAGTCGATGGGCATGATGCTCGAGACCACCTCGACGCGGCTGTTCACCGAGAAGGGCCAGTGCCACTACGGCAGTCCCGACAAGGACCCGGCGGTGCGGCTGCGCTCGATCACCGACGCGGGCAGGCTCTCGGTGCCCTACACCACCGGCATCCTGGTCGGCATCGGCGAGACGCTCACCGAGCGCGCCGAGTCGATCATGGCGATCCGCAAGCAGCACCGCGAGTTCGGGCACATCCAGGAAGTGATCGTGCAGAACTTCCGCGCCAAGGACGACACCGCCATGCGCGATGCCCCCGACGCCGATGTCGCCGAGTTCCTGGCGACCGTCGCGGTGACGAGACTGCTTCTCGGGCCGGATGTTCCGGTGCAGGCGCCGCCGAACCTGGTCTCGCACAGCGATTGCCGCGCCCTGATCGACGCGGGTATCGACGACTGGGGCGGGGTGTCGCCGGTGACGGTCGACCACGTGAACCCCGAGCGCCCGTGGCCGAACCTGGACACCCTGCGCGAGATCACCGAATCCGCCGGATTCACCCTGGTCGAGCGCACCTCCGCGCATCCGAAGTACGTGCGCGCCGGGCACCCGTGGATCGATCCGCGCATCGGCGCGCACGTCGCCGCGCTCACCGATCCGGCGACCGGCCTGGCCAGGCCCGACGCGCTGCCGGTCGGCCTGCCCTGGCAGGAACCCGACGAATCGTGGGACTCGGCGGGCCGCGTCGACCTCAACACCGCCATCGACACCGAGGGCCGTAATACCGACAGCCGCAGCGATTCCGGGCTCGGCCAGGAGGTCGTCGGCGCGTTCGGCGACTGGGAGACCATCCGCGAACACGCCCGCGACCTGGCCGTCACCGCGCCGGAGCGGCTCGATTCGGATGTGCTCGACGCCCTGCGCGCCGCCGAGAAGGACCCGGCCGGACTCACCGACGACCAGTATCTCGCGCTGGCCACCGCCGACGGTGTGAACATGGATGCCATTGCGGCACTGGCCGATTCACTGCGCCGCACCGTCAACGGCGACGACGTCACCTACGTGGTGAACCGGAACATCAACTTCACCAACATCTGCTACACCGGCTGCCGGTTCTGCGCGTTCGCCCAGCGCAAGGGCGACGCCGACGCCTTCACCCTCAGCACCGACGAGGTCGCCGACCGCGCCTGGGAGGCGCACGTCGACGGCGCCACCGAGATCTGCATGCAGGGCGGCATCGACCCCGAGCTGCCCGTCACCGGCTACGCCGATCTGGTCCGCGCGATCAAGGCCCGCGTCCCCTCGATGCACGTGCACGCGTTCAGCCCGATGGAGATCGTCAACGGCGCCTCCCGCGGCGGCCAGAGCATCCACGACTGGCTCTCGGCGCTGAAAGAGGCCGGGCTGGACTCCATCCCGGGCACCGCGGCCGAGATCCTCGACGACGAGGTCCGCTGGGTCCTCACCAAGGGCAAGCTGCCCACCTCGGCCTGGATCGAAGTGATCACCACCGCGCATCGGCTGGGCATCCCGTCCAGCTCGACGATGATGTACGGCCACGTCGACAACCCCAAGCACTGGGTGGGCCACCTGCGCGTCCTGCGTGGCATCCAGGACGAGACCGGCGGCTTCACCGAGTTCGTCCCGCTGCCGTTCGTCCACCAGAGCGCCCCGCTCTACCTGGCGGGCGCGGCCCGCCCCGGCCCGACCAATCGCGACAACCGCGCGGTCCACGCCCTGGCCCGCATCATGCTGCACGGCCGCATCGACAACATCCAGACCAGCTGGGTCAAGCTCGGCACCGTCGGCACCCAGATGATGCTCACCGGCGGCGCCAACGACCTCGGCGGCACCCTCATGGAGGAAACCATCTCTCGCATGGCCGGCTCCCAGCACGGCTCGGCCAAAACGGTCGCCGAACTCACCGAGATCGCCGCAGGCATCCACCGGCCCGTTCGCGAACGCACCACCGTCTACGGAACGGTGGAGGCGAAACCTGTGGCCCTGCCGCTGACCGTCAGTTAGCGGCGAAAGATCCGCGCCCGAGGTCAGGATTCGAGGCGGGCTCGGATGGTGTCGAGGCGTTCCTGGAGTTCGTGCTCGTCGATGATGCCGCGTGCCACCAAGGAATGCGCCAGGGCGACGAGCTGGTTCTCGGGGTAGGGCAGGCTGGCATAGAGGGTCGCCGAGAGCGCGTCCTCTTCGTCGCGCCTGCGCTGGAAATCCGGGATGTCGGCGCCGCATCGGGCGTGGTCCATGGCGTCGCAGATTCCGTCGAGGCTGGTCTTCCATGGCGGTACGGGGTTGCCCACACCGTATGCGGCGGCCATTCGCGGCCATACCTGGTTGCGTTCGACGATGGCTTTCAGCGGCTCGATGTCGTGGGGCGTACTCATCGCCCGCTCCCTTGCTCGGTGACCGGGTGGACGGCCGGGCGGGTAGCGGTGATCACGTTCGTGGTGACGCCAGGCTTGGGCAGGGCGACGCCGATCAGACAGTCGCGGGTGAGGATTTCGGTGAGCTGATCTTCGTCCCAGCCGTCGGTGCCGGCGGGGCGCAGGGGCATCACCATGAAGCGGTGCTTCTGGTTCGAGTCCTGCACGCGCACCGCCACGTCCTCGGGCAGGGTGAGCCCGAACTCGGACAGCACCTGGCGTGGCCAGCGGACCATGCGCCGCCGGTAGTTGGGCGTGCGATACCACTCGGGTGAGTTGCCGAGGATCGGTCGCGGATAGCACGAACACAGGGCGCACACGATCACGTTGTGCAAGGTCGGGGTGTCTTCGAGGATCGAGAACGCCGTGAAGTCGCTCGGTGTGCCGAAACCTGTCGGCTCCAGCCAGTCCACGCCGACTTCCTTGCTCGCGGTCATCGGTTCGGCGAGCGCGAGCGCCTTGAAGCCCGGATCGAGCCAGGACTTGGCTACCAGGCGCGCAGCGGGCGTCGGGCCGATCTGTTCGGCGAATTCGGTGAACCGCCGGTGTTCCTCGGCGGTGAAGATTCCCTTTTCGATGCACAGCTCGCGCAGTGCGATCTCCAGCACTTCGAAATCGGTGATCTCGTCGACCATCGGTGCGACGGTACGTTCGTGATCGTGATCGTGATCGTGGCCGGTCATGGAATCACCAGCCACCGTTCGGGGATCTCGGTGCGCAGTACGTCGGTGCCGATCCCGGTGTAGGCGTCCCACAGTCGCGACAGGGTGAACTCGACGACATAGAACCACTCGGGTTTCGCACCGTGCCGGTCCCACGTCTCGTCCTCGGGGGCCGGGCTTTCGTAGGCGAGCGCGGCGATCTCCCCGACCGCGCCGCGCACGTATTCCGGCGTGCGGGTGTAGAACAGCGCGGGCAGTTCCCGCACGAGCACCTGATCGCCGACCCGGAACCTCGCCTCGCCCGCACGACCCGCGAACACCTGCGGGTCGCCCTTGCCGACCGCGTCGATGTGATGGCTGTTGCGCTCGACCTGCGAGCCGTCCCCCGCGAACTTCGGCTCGGCCGTCGGCGTTCTCCCGGCCAGGCCGCCCTCGTAGCGCGCCTTGACCTCGAGCATCCGCTCACTCAGCTCGGTCAGCCCGATGTGCTGCTTCTCGGCCAGCACCCGGGCGACGGCGAGCAACCACCTGCCGTAGTACGGAAGGCCGAGGTACATGGTGCGTCCGAGGTCGACATTGCCGATCCGGCGCCGCTCCTCGGACAGCCAGATCCCCCGCCAGGCCAGCACCTCGCAGATCACATAGGTGTTGTGCTCCCACGTCTCGTACTGCTTGTTCTCGTAGGTGATGGGAGAATCGGGTTCACCGCCCACATCGTGATCGGTCTTGAGGTACGCCCACAGACGTGCGTGGTCGAGAAGGTCCGGAGCAGGCGCATCGGGAAGCTCGGGATAGGAGGATTTGAGCCGGGCAACCAGATCCAGCGCGGCCGCACGATCTTCCGCCGTACTCATGGCGAGTCCCTTCGTCGCACGGAGACAACGAGTTCCTTGCACCAAATCTAGGGCCCCATACTGCGAAGGTAAAGAGTGATCGGCTGATCGGGAGCGCGAGTTAGGGCAGGCTGACCTGGGACTGAGGCATGGTCTCGGGATAGGGTTTCGGGTGGCGGAGTACCACCGCAGGTGAGGACAGACTAGGAGAACGGCAGTGCCGTACATCATCGCTGAACCGTGCGTTGACGTGAAGGACAAGGCGTGCATCGAGGAATGCCCCGTGGATTGCATCTACGAGGGTGGTCGCATGCTGTACATCCAACCCGACGAGTGCGTTGACTGTGGTGCGTGTGAGCCGGTCTGCCCGGTGGAGGCGATCTTCTACGAGGACGACACCCCGGACCAGTGGAGCGGTTACATCAACGCCAACGTCGACTTCTTCGACGAGCTGGGTTCGCCCGGCGGCGCGACCAAGGTGGGGGTAGTCGATTTCGACCCGCCCTTCATCAAGGCGCTGCCCCCCATGGCAGAAGAATGAGGGTCAGCAGTCTGCTGCCCGATTTCCCCTGGGACACGATCGCCGCGGTCAAGGAGAAAGCGGCGGCGCATCCCGGTGGGCTTGTCGACCTTTCTGTCGGCACCCCGGTCGACCCGGTCGATCCGCTGATCCAGGCGGCCTTGAACTCGGTCGCCGTGGTGCCCGGCTACCCGACCACGCACGGCACCCCTGAGCTGCGCGCCGCCGCCGTCTCGGCGCTGGCCCGCCGGTTCGGTGTCACCGGCGTCGACGAGGCCGCCGTGCTGCCCGTGATCGGCACCAAGGAGCTCATCGCGGGGCTGCCGCGGCTGCTCGGCCTCGGCGCGAACGATCTGGTGGTGATCCCCGAGATCGCCTACCCGACCTACGAGGTCGGCGTGCTGCTGGCGGGCGCGAAGCCGTGGCGGGCGGACGGTCTCACCCAGATCGGCCCGCAGAACCCGGCGCTGATCTTCGTGAACTCGCCGTCGAACCCGACCGGCAAGGTGCTCGGCGTCGAGCACCTGCGCAAGGTGGTCGCGTTCGCTCGCGAGCGCGGCGCGATCGTCGCCTCCGACGAGTGCTACCTGGGTCTGACCTGGGAGGGTGAGGCCCTCTCGATCCTCGACCCGCGCGTCTGCGACGGCGACCACACCGGTCTGCTGGCGATCCACTCGCTGTCGAAGACCTCGAATCTGGCCAGCTACCGCGCCGGATTCGTCGCGGGCGACCCGGAACTGGTCGCCGAACTGCTCGAGGTGCGCAAGCACTCCGGCATGATGCTGCCGTTCCCGATCCAGGCCGCCATGACCGCCGCGCTGGGCGACGACGAACACGAGGCGAAGCAGCGCGAACGGTACCGCGCGCGCCGCGAAATCCTGCGAAAAGCGTTGCAGGAGGCTGGTTTCCGGATCGATCACTCCGACGCCGGGCTCTACCTGTGGGCTACCCGCCGTGAACCGTGCCGGGTCACCCTGGACTGGCTCGCCGAGCGTGGAATCCTCGCCGCCCCCGGCGATTTCTACGGTCCGCGCTCGCCCGAACATGTGCGCATCGCGCTCACCGCGACCGACGAACGGGTGGCCGCCGCGGCCGAACGACTGGTCTGATCCACCACTTCCGCAAACCCCGGGCACCGAGGTGCCCGGGGTTTCGTTTGTTCGAAACGGGTTTGTTTCACTGCAAGTCTCGGTATAACAGGTTCTCATTGCAGTCTCGATGAGGAGCCGCACAGTGCGTGAATTCTTGTATGAAAAGCCAGGTAGTAACCGATACACCGGCGGTGTTACTCGCCGCAGGTTTCTAGCTGCAACAGGTTTCACGCTAGGCGCGGCCGCGCTGGCGGGTCGTGCCGTCGCGACCGCCGCCCCCGCGGCCGACGGCGACAAGGTGCCCGCCCTGGTGATCGGCAGCGGCTACGGCGGTTCGGTCGCGGCGCTGCGCCTGGCCCAGGCCGGGATCGACGTGCTGGTCGCCGAGATGGGGATGTCCTGGACCAAGCCGGGGCCCGACGGCGACATCTTCTGTCCGGTACTGAAACCCGACGGCCGGTCCTACTGGCTGCGCGAGACCACCGATCAGCCGGTCGGCTACTTCCTGGGTGGTTCCTACAACAAGGACATCGACCGCTACACCGGTGTCCTCGACTCCGAGGGCTTCGGCGGCATCCGCGTCTACCAGGGCCGCGGCGTCGGCGGCGGGTCGCTGGTCAACGGCGGCATGGCGGTGACGCCCAAGCGGGAGAACTTCGCCGCGATCCTGCCCTCGGTGAACGCCGACGAGATGTATGCCACCTACTACCCGCGCGCCAACAGCGCGCTCGGGGTGAACACCATCGACAAGAACTGGTTCGAGTCGGCCGAGTGCTACCAATTCGCGCGGGTGGGCCGCAAGCATGCCGAAAGATCCGGTTTCGGCTGGACTTTCGTGCCCAACGTCTACGACTTCGAGTACATGAAGAAGGAACAGGCGAACACGGTGCGCCGGTCCGCGCTGGCCGGTGAGGTGATCTACGGCAACAACGCGGGTAAGCGCTCGCTGGACAAGACCTACCTGGCGGCGGCCACCGGCACCGGCAAGGTGACGATCGCCGCCCAGCACATGGTCACCTCGGTCACGCCGAGCGGCAGCGGCTACGAGGTGGAGATGGCCCAGATCGACACCCAGGGCCGCACCACCGCCACCAAAAAGGTTGTCGCGGACCGGGTCTTCTTCGCGGCGGGCAGCGTGGGCACCAGCAAGCTGCTCGTCGCCATGAAAGCCAAAGGGCAGCTGCGTAATCTGTCCGACGCGGTCGGCCAGAAATGGGGCAACAACGGCAATGTCATGGTCGGTCGCGCCAACCACATGTGGGACGCCACCGGCAGCCTGCAGTCGGCCATGCCGTGCCTCGGCATCGACAACTGGGCCGACGCGGGCGGTCCGGCCTTCGCCGAGGTCGCGCCGTTCCCGTCCGGCATCGAGACGTATGTGAGCCTGTACCTGGCGATCACGAAGAACCCGAACCGGGGGAAGTTCACCTTCAACTCCGGCACCGGCAAGGTGGACCTGAACTGGCAGACCGCCTGGGCCCAGTCCTCGATCGACGCGGCCAAGCGGATCTTCGACAAGATCAACAAGAAGGAAGGCACGATCTACCGCACTGACCTGTTCGGCGTCTACAAGACCTGGGGTGACGACTTCACCTATCACCCGCTCGGCGGCTGCGTGCTCGACGAGGCCACCGACAACTACGGCCGCCTGCACGGCTACCAGGGTCTCTACGTCATCGACGGCGCGCTGATCCCCGGCAACACCAGCGTGAACCCGTTCGTCACCATCACCGCGCTGGCCGAACGCAATATCGAACGCATCATCGCCGACGATCTGGGCTGATCTCGCGTTCCGGCTGCCGGATCGGCTATGGTCCGGCAGTCGGAGCGGTGGAGATCGGAAGGCTCGTCACGGATGCACGGGGTGGAATTCGGCGCGGGCACGGTGTTCGCCGGGTATCGGATCGAACGGCTGCTCGGCAGGGGTGGGATGGGCACCGTCTACCTGGCGGCGCATCCGCGGCTGCCGCGGCAGGTGGCGCTGAAACTGCTGAATCGCGAACTGTATTCGGACCCGGAGGTGCGCGGGCGGTTCGAGCGCGAGGCCGATGTGTCGGCGCATCTCGATCATCCCGGCATCGTGTCGGTCCTCGATCGCGGCGTCGAGGACGGGCTGATGTGGATCTCCATGCAGTACGTCGACGGCACCGACGCGTCGGTGTTCCGCGGCACGCCACTGGATCCCGCCCGCGCGATCGACATCGTCGCCCAGACCGCCGAGGCGCTGGACTACGCCCACGAACGCGGCGTCCTGCACCGGGATGTGAAGCCCGCCAACATCTTGCTCGCTGCCGCCCGCACCGGTGACCGCGTCCTGCTCACCGACTTCGGCATCGCACGCCTGCGCGGCGACGCCCGCCAGCTCACCCGCACCGGCGCCTTCCTGGCGACCCTCGCCTACGCCTCCCCGGAACAGCTCTCCGGCGCCCCGGTCGACCACCGCGCCGACCAGTACTCCCTCGGCTGCACCCTGTTCACGCTACTCACGGGTGAAAGCCCGTTCCTCGCAGACAATCCCGGGGCGGTGGTCGCCGCCCACCTGAGCAAGCCGGTGCCGCGCGCGTCCGCGACAGTTCCCGCTCTGCCTGCAAGTATCGACGCGGTGATCGCTCGCGCCATGGCGAAGGATCCGGCCGAAAGATTCGGCAGCTGTGCGGAGTTCGCGGAGGCGGCCATCGGCGCGATGCGACCTGCCTCGGATATACCCGCGTCGCACACCGTCCTGAATGCCCAGGCACCAGGCGCCCCCGCGCCGAATGCTCAGACGCCGGACTTCTCGGCACCGAGTGCTCGAGGATCGAACGCGCAGGGAGTGAACGCTCCGGCGCCGAACGCATCGCGGCCGAACGCGCAGGCGCCGAATCCATCGGTACCGCATACACAGGCTGCGCACGGTCAAGCGCGACACGGATCCGCGCCGCAGTGGCCGGTGGCGCCGTCGAATTCGAGCCCGACAATGGCAACGCTTGTCGCGCCCCCTGATTCGGCCCCGCAACTGCCGCTCGCCGGCGCACCCGGCTGGGGTGCGGCCGCCGACAGTCCGGCGCAGCGCGGCTACGGCCCGCACCGCGGCGCGACCACTCCGCCGCGCAAGGCGGTGTCGTCGCGATGGCGGGCACTCGCGGTGACCTTGCTCGTACTCGCCATGGTCGCCGGTGTCGGCATCGTCGGTGTCGGCGCGATCTACTGGAAGTTCGTGCGGCCCACCCGCGTGCCGCCCGCCCCGACCTGGGGTGCGCACGAGTCGGTCGCGTCGGGCTTCACCGACCTGATCCCGCTACGGCCGGACGGCCGCGGCTGGCGCGACGCGACCTGTTCGGCGACGCCCTCGCTGGTGGTCCTGCCCGGCGACCCGGCGCCGCTGCGCCAGATCACCTGCACCGACGCCAACGGCGTGCTCGCCTGGTACACCGAGTACCCGACCGCCGCCGACGCCGAGGCCTACCTCGCCCGCCACACCACCGAGGACACCATCCGCGAGCTGCACCACACCAGCCTGGCGGTCTACCGGCCCCGCGACCCCGCCGCACCGTTCACGCTGGCCGCCAGGGAGCGCGGCAATGTATTCAGCGCCAACTCGGTGGTCGAGGTGTCCTGGCCCGGCCACACCTTCGAGGAGACCCGCGACGACTGGTGGCAGCAGGCGCCCTTCTGACCGGTCACGCGCCGAGCGACACTTTGATCCGGGCGATCATGGCGCAACGGCGATAGCCTCGGGGTATGGACGCTGTCACGGTGGTTCCGGTGCCCGCGAACGAGCCCGCGCAGTCGTATGCGCCGGGGACGGCGGGGCGGGACCGGCTGCGGGCGCGGTTGGG
This sequence comes from Nocardia sp. NPDC055029, assembly GCF_053608525.1. Lineage (NCBI taxonomy): Bacteria > Bacillati > Actinomycetota > Actinomycetes > Mycobacteriales > Nocardiaceae > Nocardia > Nocardia sp. NPDC055029. The sequence goes on along the minus strand of NZ_JBSGVQ010000029.1, from coordinate 8,655 downwards.
GGAGATCGCGGGGGAGTGTGTGGATGTGCCGCTGGTGATCGGCGGGCAGCAGCGGAGCGGGGAGGGGGAGCGGCACGGGATCGTGGCGCCGCATCGGCGGTCGCTGGTGCTCGGCACCTATACCGATGCCACGCATGAGGAGGCCAGCGACGCGATCGAGGCGGCCATCGCCGCGGGGCCGCAGTGGCGGGAGATGTCCTTCGACGCGCGGGCCGCGGTTTTCCTGCGGGCCGCTGACCTGATGGCGGGGCCGTGGCGGGAGACCGTCGCAGCGGCGACCATGCTCGGGCAGTCGAAGTCGGCGGTGCAGGCCGAGATCGACGCGCCGTGCGAACTGGTCGATTTCTGGCGGTTCAATGTCGCCTACGGCAGGCAGCTGCTCGAGTGGCAGCCGCAGTCGAGTCCCGGTGTCTGGAACCGGATGGACCACCGGCCGCTGGAGGGTTTCGTCTACGCGATCACCCCGTTCAACTTCAGTGCCATCGCGGGCAATCTGCCCACCGCCCCCGCGCTGATGGGCAATACGGTGATCTGGAAACCGTCCTCCGCGCAGACACTCGCGGCGTGGGTCACGATGCGGATCCTGCTGGCCGCTGGGCTGCCGCCCGGCGTGATCAACCTGATCACCGGCCACGGCCGGAATCTCTCGGAGGTCGCGCTGGCCGATTCGCGCCTTGCCGGTATCCACTTCACCGGTTCGACCAAGACCTTCCAGCACCTCTGGCACCAGGTCGGCGAGAATATCGGTGGCTACGACGCCTATCCGCGGCTGGTCGGCGAGACCGGCGGTAAGGATTTCATCCTCGCCCATCCCTCGGCCGACCCGGATGCCTTGTCCACCGCCATGATTCGCGGCGCCTTCGAGTATCAGGGCCAGAAGTGCTCGGCCGCCTCCCGCGCCTATGTACCGCGGTCGCTGTGGCGGACGATGGGCGAGAAGTTCCTGGCCGCGGTCGAGGAGATCAGCTACGGCGATGTCGCCGATCTCGCGAATTTCGGTGGGGCGGTGATCGATCAGCGCGCCTACGACAAGGGGGTCACCGCGATCGAGCGGGCCAGGGACGCGGGCATCACCATCGCGGCGGGTGGCACCTACGACGACAGCGTCGGCTGGTTCGTCCGCCCGACCGTCCTGATCGCCGACGACCCGCGCGACGAGGCCTTCAGCACCGAGTACTTCGCGCCCATCCTGCCGGTGTACGTCTACGACGACGACGCACCCGACGCCTTCGATGTGATTCTCGCCGAGGTGGATTCGACGTCACCGTACGCGCTCACCGGCGCCGTCTTCGCCCAGGACCGCGCGGTGATCGAGAAGGCGAGCGCCGCACTGCGTTTCGCGGCGGGCAATTTCTACATCAACGACAAGCCGACGGGCGCGGTGGTCGGTCAGCAGCCCTTCGGCGGCGCCAGGTCCTCCGGCACCGACGACAAGGCGGGATCCCCGCTGAACCTGCTGCGCTGGGTCGCCCCGCGGGTGATCAAGGAAACCTTCGTCCCGCCGACCGGCCACCGCTACCCGCACATGGGCTAGTGCGGGCCGACCACCAGGCGCACGATCAGCGCGGGCAGTGCGTCGAGCACATCCGCGGACTGGTCTGCCGGGGTGCCGTAGGTGTGCGCGGCCACCGAGAAGCCGGTCCCGAAGGACGCGGACGCGACCTCGGGGGCGCCCACATCCGACCAGCCCCACTTGCTGCCCTGCACGCCGGGCAGCTGGGCGGTGCCCCAGTTCTGGGGTGTGCCGTCGGCGGCGGTATTGCTCGCGCCCGCCATCCACTCGAAGATCGGCGAGCCGGGGTCGGTGCGCTGCTTGGCGACCAGGAAATCGGTGATATCGGCGGTGCTGGTGCTCGACCGGCCCCAGTCGGCGGTGCCGTGGGTCTGGCGCAATCCGTATTCGCCCGCGGTCGCCTCGATGGCCTGCGGATACTTGGCGGCCAGCTGGGTGGCGGCGCCGTCGTCGGAGTCGCGGATCATCCGTTCCGACAGCGCCCGGTCCTCCGGCGAGCCGTCTCCGTGGCGCAGCGCGTAGTCGACGATGTAGAGCTTGGACATCGACAGCGCCGAGCGCGATTCGTGCTCATTGGCTGTGCCCCAGCCGAATCCGCCGGGTGTGCGCAGCGAGATGGCGGTTCGCGACGGCACCGTGGTCGGGTCCTCGTCGGCGTTGGCGGCGGGCGCGGCGATCGCGAGACCGACGGCGACCGCCGCCACGCACCCTGTCAGTGTTCGAATACTCACGAGCGTTCCTCCGGTTCTGCGACGTCGGCGATCAGATTGTCGGGAATGAAACCCGAAAGTCGCAGGTCAGCGGGGGAGGCGCGCGGGAGTGCCGATCAGATCAGCGGCTTGCCCCTGCGGTTGCGGCGGCGCATGTCGGCCAGGGTCGCGTTGAACGGGAAATTGCGGACCAGCCGCGGCATCCGGCCCCACACCACGCCGCTGGCGCGCATCAGCCGGTTCAGCGCGCGCTCGTCACGCTCGGTCCAGGTGAGGCCGAGTTCGTCGCGGATGTGCCGGGGGAGCAGACCGGTGGTGAACCAGCGGTGGAACCGGGCGAACGGCAGCCGCAACGGCGGGCTGACCATCTTCAGGTCGAGCAGGGCGTCGAAGTAGGCCTTGATGGTGGGGTCGACGCTGGTCAGCGGCAGATTCGCGGCCCAGTAGGCGTCGAACGCGGCGCGGTCGGCAGGCCACATCGCCTTCGGCACCTGCAGGGTGGTGCCGAGGTGGTGGGCGTACTCGTAGAAGGTGTCGGCGATGTCGTCGTCGATGGGGCCGTAGACGCGGTTCATCACGTCGACCGAGCCCCAGTACAGGCAGGCGGCCACCCACAGTTGCAGGTTCTTGTCGAAGGCGTTGTACTTCACCGGGCTCGCGGCGGTGGAGTGGACGTGCTTGTGCGCGCCGTTGATCGCGGTCCGGTAGGCGGCGCGATCGGCGTCGGTGCCCATCAGCGCCACCGACAGGTAGGTGAGGGTGGTGCGTGTTCGCTTCACCGGATGCTTCATGATGCTGCCGCTGTGTACTCGCGATTCCGCGACACCGTAGCCGACGGGTGCCAGACTGAGCTGCATGATCACATTGGCGGTCGCGCCCCAGAAGGCGGCCGAACCGTCGACGTAGTCCCGGATGTCGAATTCCGCCGGTTCGGTCCGACCCGAACGTGCGCGAGCAAGGATGGTCATCGTTGACCCCTTCATCGGTGAGAGAACTATATGGAGAATGTCTCATCATGTCGTCGGGGAGTCAACGGACGGCGGCGCGGAGCGCCGAAACATCGTCGCGTTAGCGTGGACGGATGCCCTACGGTCCGCCGCTGCTGCTCGCCTCGCTGAATCCGAACGCCATCGCCGCCGGGGCCGATATTCCCGACGCCGTCACCATCGATGATGCCACTCTGTCGCGCTCCGACCTGCTGGGTGCGGCGACCTCGGTCGCCGAGCGCATCGCCCGCGCCGACCGGGTCGCGGTGCTGGCCGAGCCGACCGTGCGCACGGTGCTCGCGGTGGTCGGCTGCCTGATCGCCGGGGTGACCGTGGTGCCGGTGCCGCCGGACTCCGGCGCGGCCGAACTCGAGCACATCCTGCGTGATTCCGGTGCGCAGGCCTGGCTCGGCGCCGCGCCGGAGGGGACCGCGCTGCCGGTCGTGCCGGTGCGCCTGCACGCCCGCTCCTGGCACACCTATCCCGAACCGGATCCCGCGTCGACGGCCTTCATCCTCTACACCTCGGGCACCACCGGGTCGCCCAAGGGTGTGATGCTGAGCCGCGGGGCGATCGCCGCCGGGCTCGACGCCCTCGCCGAGGCGTGGGACTGGACCTGGAAAGACACACTGGTGCACGGACTTCCGCTGTTCCATGTGCACGGGCTGATTCTCGGCCTGCTCGGCCCGCTGCGGGTCGGCAGTCCGGTGGTCCACACCGGCAAGCCCTCACCGGAGGCGTATGCCGCGGCGGGCGGCAGCCTGTACTTCGGGGTGCCGACGGTGTGGTCGCGGATCGTCGAACAGCCCGAGCTGGCACGGCAATTGGGCAAGGCACGGCTGCTGGTGTCGGGCAGCGCGCCACTGCCGGTTCCGGTATTCGAGAAGCTGGCCGAGCTCACCGGGCAGCCGCCGGTGGAGCGCTACGGCATGAGCGAAACCATGATCACGCTGTCGACCCGCGCCGACGGGGAGCGCAGACCCGGCTGGGTCGGCACCCCCGTCCGCGGCGTGGAGACCCGGCTGCGCGACGAGTCCGGCGCGCCCGTCCCGCACGACGGGGAGAGCATCGGCGCGCTGCAGGTCCGCGGGCCGATGCTGTTCGACGGATATCTCAATCGGCCCGAGGCCACCGCGGCGGACTGGACCGAGGACGGCTGGTTCCGCACCGGTGACGTCGCCGTCATCGATGCCGACGGCTTCCATCGCATCGTCGGGCGCGAGTCCATCGACCTCATCAAATCCGGTGGCTACCGCATCGGCGCCGGCGAGATCGAGACCGCCTTGCTCGGCCATCCCGCGGTGGCCGAGGTCGCCGTGGTCGGCCTGCCCGACGACGACCTCGGCCAGCGCATCGTCGCGTTCGTCGTGCCGCGCGACGGCGGTTCCGCCGAGCTCGGGGCCGAGCTGATCGCCCATGTCGGCGCGCAGGTTTCGGCGCACAAGCGGCCGCGCGAGGTCCGTTTCGTCGACGCGCTGCCCCGCAACGCCATGGGCAAGGTGCAGAAGAAGCTACTGGGCTGACGCGCGCGTCACCGAGCCCGCTGCTCGCTGCCCCTGGCGCTCAGCGCGCGGATCGGCCCGATGAGGCGATGGTAGATCGGCCGCACCACCCGGGCGGGCAGGTAGCGGTGCCGTTCCTCCTCCCAGACCCGAGCCCTGCGGTGCGCGGCGAGGGGCGACCATTTGTCGGGGTCGGCGGGCGGCGCGGTGTGGAATTCGATGCGGCACAGGTGCTTCGTGTTGACGAAGCCGTACTGGCGAGGGCTCACCAACCGCATCGGGGCGCCGTGGTCGCTGTTCAGCGGCTGTCCGTCGAGCCGGTCGGCGATGAGCACGTCGTCGGCCATGGCGTCCTCGAACAGGGCGACCGACTGGTAGCCGTCGAGACCCTCGAAGACGACGTGGCTGATCGTCGCGCCCGGCCGCAGAGCCGGTTCGACCCGCAGGTGGTAGAAGGTCTTGAACGGGGTGCCCTCCCACACCAGGTCGGTGGCCGACCAGCCCGCGACACAGTGGAAGTCGGCTTCCATGGTCTGTCGCGGCAGCTGCGCGAGGTCGGTCTCGGACAGGGTGATCGGCGCCGTCACCGCGCCGTCGATCTCGATCACCGGGTGTTCGGGAACCGGCGGCGGCGGGTGATGGAGGTGGGTGCCGAAGCGGGGGAAGCCTTCGACGGCGCGCTGGCCGGGCGGGAGTGGCATCGTTCCTCCAGTTATACGGTTCCGTATAGGAGTCGAGCGTACTGCGCGGGGCGGGCGGAGTCGAGTATCGGCTGGGTCACTCCGGGATGCGCACGGTCCTGAGCTTGTCGGGGTTGCGCACGCAGTACACCGCCGTGACAAGGCCGTCGGTGACCTCGATGGAGGTCACCTGGTCGAGCACGCCGTCGAGGGTCGCGGCGACCGTGGGCATCGCGTTGTAGACGCCGAAGTGCACGCCCAGTTCGCCGAGCCGTTGGCCCTTCTGGAACAGGCCGATGACCAGCCGCGCCACCTTGTCCGGCCCGAACACCGGCCTGCGCACCGCGCTGACCACGCCGCCGCCGTCGCCGATGAAGACCACGTCGGGGGCGAGCACGTCCATCAGCGCCTGCACATCGCCGGTGGCCGCCGCGATCGAGAAGCGCTCGGCCACCGACTGCGCCTCGGCCGGTGTCGCGATCGCGGTGTGGCGCTTCTCGTGCACGCGATCGCGGGCGCGCTGATTCAGTTGCCGCACCGCCGCTTCGGACTTGCCGACGGCCGTCGCGATCTCGGCATAGCTGAACGCGAAGACCTCGCGGAGCACGAACACCGCCCGCTGCACCGGGGTCAGGGTCTCCAGCACGAGCAGCATCGCGGTGGTCACCGCCTCGCCGGTCAGCACGTGCTCGACCCCGCCCTCGGACGCCGCGGCCAGGGGCTCGGGCAGCCACGGCCCGATGTACTCCTCGCGCCTGCGCGCGGCCGAGCGCAGGACGCCGAGCGCCTGCCTGGTGATGATCTGGGCCAGGTAGGCGCGCGGGTTCTCGACGGGAGCCAGATCGACGTCGACCCACCGCAGATAGCTGTCGTGCAGCACGTCCTCGGCGTCGACGACCGAACCGAGGATCTCGTAGGCGATGGAGAACAGCAGCCGCCGGTTCTCGGCGAAGGTCTGCTCGTGCTCGGTGGTCATTGCTTCGGGCCGCTCAACCACACGCTGTTGCCGGTGCGCGCGGTCCACGCGGCGTACCGGACGATGCGTTCCTTGGTGAACGCGGCGCCGCGGCCCGCGAACGACACCGGCAGCGGGCTGTCGTCGCGGCGCGAGGACTGGACGACGGCGTCGCGCCTGCCGATGCTCAGCGCCTGGCCGCCGTATCCCATCGAATAGGCCCGTGGCTCACGTCCTTCGATCATCCGGACCAGCGTATCCACCGCGTGCGCGCCCTGCGGTGCCGCCGTCGCGCAGGCCATCCGCGCGCCCGGCACGGCGGCGCAATCGCCGATGACGAAGACGCGCGGGTCGGTCACGCTGCGCAGATACGGGTCGACCAGCGCCCTGCCGTCGGCGTCCACCGCGAGTCCGCTGCGGGCGGCCAGGTCGGGCACTCCGGACACCACCGCCCACAGCGTCAGGTCCGACTCGAGTGCGCCGCCCGAGCGCAGCCACACCGTTGCGTTGTCGCTGCGCTCGACCGCGTCGACGACGATCTCCACGCCCAGCCTGCCCAATCCGCGCCGCACGCGCCGCTGCCCGCCCGCCGACAGGCTCGGACCGATTTCGGCCCCCACCAACCGAACTCGCAGGTCCGGCCTGGCCTCCGCGATCTCCGCCGCGGTCTCGATGCCGGTCAGTCCGCCCCCGATCACGGTGACGGTCCGGTGCGCGGGCAGTGCGGCCAAGGCCGTGCCCGCCTGCTCGGCGCCCTCCCACGTGCCGACCGGGATCGCGCCTGGCAGCGGCGTCGCCGTGCTGCCGACCGCGACGAACAGGTGGTCGAAGTCGAGCGCGGTGCCGTCGTCGAGGGTCACGGTGCCGTCGCCGATCTTGTCCGCGCCCGCCACGCGGGTCGCGATGGCGGGGGCGAGCATGTCGGCGAGTGGGGACGCGGCCGTTCCGGTTCCGGCCAGTTGCTCGTGCAGCCGGACCCGTTCGACGAAATCGGGCCGTGGGTTGACCACGGTGATCCTGGCCTCCGGCACCTTTTTCGCCAGCCGGTTCGCCGCCACGGTTCCCGCGTATCCTGCGCCGATCACCACGATGTCCATCGTCTGCCTCCTGCTGGGAAAATCTGGGTCGACCATGGGATGCGGGAGAGCGCGGGTTTGTGATGGTGATCTGGGTCACTCACCATCGGTGCTGGTGTGGGGCTTGCCTGACAGGCGGGTCAGGCGCAGGCGCGAACGACAGCGGCCCCGCACTCGGGTGAGTGCGGGGCCGCCGGGAACGAAACTCAGTCGTTGGCGTGCAGTGCGGCGTTGAGCTCGATGCCGGTGCCCTTGCGGGGGACGACCTCGACCGCGCCGGTGGTGGAGTTGCGGCGGAACAGCAGGTTGTTCTGGCCTGCCAGGGTCGCGGCCTTGACCACGGTGCCGTCGGGCCCGGTGACCTTGGTGCCCGCGGTCAGGTACAGGCCGGCCTCGAGGACGCAGTCGTTGCCGAGCGGAATGCCGAGGCCCGCGTTCGCGCCGAGCAGCGAGCGCTCACCGACCGAGATCACGGTGGTGCCGCCGCCGGACAGGGTGCCCATGGTGGACGCGCCGCCGCCGATATCGGAGCCGTCACCGACCACGACGCCCGCCGAGATTCGGCCCTCGACCATCGAGTTGCCCAGGGTGCCCGCGTTGAAGTTGACGAAGCCCTCGTGCATGACGGTGGTGCCCGAGGCCAGGTGCGCGCCGAGGCGGACCCGGTCGGCGTCGCCGATGCGCACGCCCGACGGCACGACGTAGTCGACCATCCGGGGGAACTTGTCGATGCTGAGCACGGTGACCGGCCCGCGGGCGCGCAGCTTCAGCCTGGTCTGCTCGAAGCCGTCCACCGCGCACGGGCCGTGGTTGGTCCACACGACATTGCTGAGCAGGCCGAACTGGCCGTCGAGGTTCACCCCGTGCGGCCGCACGAGACGGTGCGAGAGCAGATGCAGGCGCAGGTAGACGTCGTGCGCGTCGACCGGGGCCGCCGACAGGTCGGCGATCGTGGTGCGCACCGCGATCACCTCGACGCCGCGCGCCGCGTCGACGCCGAGCAGCTCGGCGAACTCGGGCACCTCGGTCGCGTCCACGCGCTTGGAGCCGGTCTCGGTGAATGCGCCCAGCTCGGGGCTGGGGTACCAGGTGTCGAGGACGGTGCCGTCCGAGGTGACGTTCGCGATGCCGACTGCAGTTGCTCCCTGAATACTCACGGTGCTCATTTTGCCGGGTCCGCGGACAATTGTGTCGGCCACCCCCGACGCACGCGGGTGCGCGGGCGGAATCGCC